>DATLYR010000001.1 GCA_035574475.1 Nevskiales bacterium
GCCGTGGTGAGGCAGCTGGGTACCGAGATGCTGCCCTTCCTATTTGAGGCGCAGGCACGGCACGCCCATCAAACACTGGGAGAAGCGGCGACCAAGGAGTTCGTGCTGACGCACATCTTCCGTATCAGCCCGCACCTCATCACACGGTCGGAGGACTTTTGGCGTGAGCTCCTTCGTCTCCATTACCGCGAGGCGGCCCTTCCGCCCGTACTTGCGCAGCACGTGGGGAAAGTGGTCGGCGAGCGCAACATTTTTAAAGGTATGCCTATCGCCGAGCTGTTTTCGCAAAGGGGCCTCACGCTGCGAGTGGTACAAGAAGCTTGGTATCGCTATCTCACCAAACTAGGAGTCACTGGAACTCGCACGGGTGAGCCCACGCCGCCCGATTACGTCGCGAAGCTCGACTTGCCTTTCGATCATCACGACGTCCGCGTGATCGTCGACTCGATGTTCCTGGATGGCACGCTACACCCGCTGGTAGTCCAGGGTGTGCCGGCCACTCTGCCGGAATGGGCCAAGGCGGGCGTGGTGCAGGACCCCGCGTCGATGCAGAACCTGGTGTTTGAAGGCGTCAAGAGCCTTAAGGCGGAAGTGCCGACCATCGAGTCACCGCACCGCGACTGGACCCATTTCTCGCGTCGCCTAGGCGAAGTCATCTCACGGTTTCACCGATTGGATGCAGCCCGAGCGGAAAGCATCAAGGACGCGATGCGAGACCTGGCTATCTCCGCCGACGATCGGTTGCGTGAATGGGTAGGCAAGCATTATGCGGACCTGCCGTCATTGCCCGCCGCCAAGGGACCGATCATGGTCCACCATGTGCCGAGGTATCTGGCGATGCGCCGGGGCAACGGCGAGAAGAAGATCGCGCTGGTGGTATTTGACGGGCTGGCCGTAGATCAGTGGATACTGATCCGGGAGACCGTGGTCAGTCGGTCGCAGCGGCTGATGTTCGACGAGAGTGCCTGCTTTGCGTGGCTGCCAACCCTGACTTCAGTGTCCCGGCAGGCGCTGTTCTCCGGCTTGCGCCCACGTGAGTTCGCCGACAGCATCGAATCAACCTCTCAGGAACCGGCGCAATGGACACGGTTCTGGCAGGACCATGGTCTTCGCGCAAATGAGGTGCTGTACCGCAGGTCGATCAAACGCACCGATGACCTCCCCGCGCTTGAAGCAGCCCTGACCCATCCGGCTGTGAAGGTGGCTGGCCTTGTCGTGGACACCGTCGACGAGATCATCCATGGGGCAGTGCTTGGAAAGCGTGGCATTGCAGCCCAGATCGCAAGCTGGTGCGAGTCGGGCTTCGTGGATCGTCTATTCTCGATGCTGCTGGACAACGGATTCCACGTCTACCTAACCGCAGACCACGGCAACGTCGAAGCGGTGGGCATTGGCCGCCCGAACGAAGGGGTCGCGTCTGAGCTGCGCGGGGAGCGTGTCAGGATTTATCGCAGCGAGGCTTTGATCGCGGAGACGGCGGCAGCCAATCCGAAGACCTTCCGTCTGGATGTCGCTGGACTTCCGGCGGGCTTCATGCCGCTATTCGCAGGAGGACGCGGAGCGTTCGTACCGAAGGATGACCAGGTCGTGGTTCATGGCGGTGTCTCCGTAGAGGAACTAATCGTGCCCTTCGTGAAAGTGAGCTACGCGAATTGAATCGAATGGCGTCGTCATCACCCCAGATTGGCTTTGATCGCTTTATAGCGATCGAATGGGCAGCTGCCGCGCTCAAGGTACGCGCCGAACTCGGCACGCTCGATGAGCTGAATGCCCTGCTGGATGCTGCTGGACTGGGTGTAGCAGCACGAAAGAAGACACGGACCGTGCTGAATCGTTTGTGGCTTGCGCCACGCCCGGAACTCGCCGACTTCGCCGAGCGTGGCGTCGCGATCTTAAAGGCCGACCCGAGCGTCCCTATCGCCGCCCTGACCTGGGGCATGGCCATTGCCACCTATCCGTTCTTCGGCAAGGTGGCGGAGCTGGTGGGGCGCCTCTCGGCGCTGCAGGGTGATTGTGCTTCGGCGGAAGTCCATCGCCGAATGAGCGAAGCCTATGGCGAGCGTGAAGGCACGTACCGGATGACCAACATGGTGCTTCAGTCGCAGGCAAGCTGGGGCGCGATCGAGCGCGTCGAGAAGGGCAAGCGCCTCGTGCGCATGAAGCCGATCGTGGTCAGCGACGAGCAGGCCGTAGCTTGGTTGGTCGAGGCCGCCCTGCGTTACGTCGGCAAAGCGGTGTCCGTCTCTGCCCTATCGTCTCAGGTCGTCCTCTATCCATTCGTGCTCGATCAGCCGCTGGGGTACCTCGTTTCGAAGAGCCCGAACCTGGCCGTCCATTCCCAAGGGTCAAGCAGCCAAGTGGTTTCCTTGAAAGCGAGTGAGTGAATGACTGCGCAGCGATGTAAGATCGCAGCATGGGAATCGGTCCATAACGGCCCCTGACAGGTTGACAAAGGATGCAGTTCCTACGGTCAACGCCGTTCTGTGATGAGGAGCAAAGCAACTTCAGCTTCGCGCCGGGTAACGAGACCAGGAAGCACCCTTCCTCCGCCGTATACCCACCTTCTCAGCTCCCGCGCAGAAGCATCCCAGTCCCGCTGATTGACCCGCCGCCGCAGCGTCGAGGTCTGCAGCCGCCCGGCGCCGAGGTTGAAGGTGAAGTCGACGATGGCGGCGAGCCGCCCTTCCGGCTCGGTCGCCAGCACAGGGCAGTAGCGCAGCGTGGCGGCGAGCGCCACCTTCAGATCCTGGGCGAGGTAGGCCTCGGCCTCTGCTTCGGTGATCGGCGGGTGCTTCGGATCGCAGAGGTGACCATAGCCGATCGTCGGATAGCCGGCCGGACAGATGTACGGATAGGCGCGGTTGGGATCGTGCTTGGGCACGCGGTGGAAGCCCTCAAAGCGCTTGGCCAACTCGATGGCCGCTTGCGGCACGGGGATCACGGCCGCACCCGGTCAAACACGCGACCAAGGAACCAGAAGTTCAGCACCCCGGCCCACAGGGCCTGGTCGGCCTCGGTCCAGGCGTGCAGGACCGCGGCGCCCCAGTCGCTGCCGCCGTTGATGGCAGCCACGAACGCCGCCGTCTTGGCCGCGCAATACAGCGCCATGAACCAGTAGGTGATCACCGGGCGCACGCTGACCGACAGCGCATCGGCCCATCGGACCCGGGACCGCTGACCTTGGGCAGCGATCGACTCCCGCAGGGCCTCGATGGCGCCGGTGTTCCACGCGGCATCGGCCCCGGCACCGATCTCGGCCATGCGCTGGGCGCCGCGCAGCTTCTCGAACTCAAGCGCCTTGTCCTGCATCGCCAGTTCGTGGCTGCGCTCGCCCTTGCGGTCCAGCCACTTCAGGACTTCGGGTGCCAAGCGGAAGGCCCCGCCGAGGAGGCCGCCAAGCAGGGTCTCGATCATTGGCCACCTCCCATCAGCTTCAGCTTGATGGCGGCTCCGACCAGCAGGGCGGCGAGGATGGCGGTCGTGACCACCTTGATGGTGGTCTGCCACGCGGTACGGCGCGCGTCACGCCAGGCTTCGAGCAGATCGCGCAGTTCGCGGATGTCCCTTGCTGCGTGGCCATTCTCGAGGCCGAGGTGCGCGAGCACCCGCTCGGCTCCGCGCTCGGCGGCGCGGTCGAGCAGGTCGTCGAAGTCCTCGCGGCGCAGGAGCAGCATGTTCTCGACGA
>DATLYR010000002.1 GCA_035574475.1 Nevskiales bacterium
GCATCTGCTGCGCCGCCGCCCGCGTGCCGTGGATCACGCCCTTGAGGTTGACGTCGATGTGGAAGTCCACGTCAGCTGCCGTGGTTTCCTGCACGTAGCCCGGCTTGAGCACGCCGGCGACGTTGAGCAGCACATCGAGCCGGCCCCAGCGCGCGACCACGCGCTCGACCAGCGCCGTCCAGGCCTGCGCGTCGCGCACGTCGAGGCGGGCGCTGAGCAGGCGCGCCGGGTCGCCCGCGAGCGCGTTCATTGGCTGGATGTCGGCCGCGCACACGGCCGCGCCGCGCGCCAGCAGCGCGCGCGCCAGCGCCGCGCCGATGCCGGAGGCCGCGCCGGTGACCAGGTAAACCTTCATCACTTACGCCGTCTGCCGCGCATGCTGCGGCCGCTGCAGTTGTCCGTAATGCAGATCACCCAGCACCTGCGTCGGTTTCGTGCCGGGGAACAGCCAGTAGCCGTCGGATTCCGAGCTGGGCGCGAGGTTGTAGAAGCCCTCGAAGCGCCCCGAGGGGCCGGCGATCTCGCGCTCCTGGATCATGGAGATGTACTGGTCCACGCCGTATTCGAGCGTGTTGCCGTTGAGCACCACCTCGGCGCCGGTGGCGCGGGCATAGTCGGCCAGACCCGGGATGCGCGAAGCCCGCGGCGACCAGGCGTCGAGCGACACGCCGTTTTCGCTGGTCACGTACAGCGTACCGCCGGCATTGACCACGATGGAGTGATTGCCTGCGGTGTGCCCCTTGGTGCGCAGGAGCGCCACGCCCTCGCCGAGAAAGACGTCGTGGTCGAGCAGGATGACTTTATCCTGCGGTACACCGGCAATCCCGTTGGGGCAGTACCACTGGTTCTGCCAGGGGATCAGCGCCTGGGCGGATTCCCATTCCTCGCGCATGACCAGCAGCCTGGCATTGGGGAACAGCGCCGGCTGCCCGTCGGCGCCGAGCCAGCGGCGGACATTGACCGTATGCAGGTGATCGTAGCTGAGGTAGTCCACGTCCTCCGGCGCCAGGCCGATGGCGGAGAGCACGCCGAGCACGGTCTGGGTCTTTTTGAACACCAGCGATTCGCCCACCGACGCCAGCCTTCCGTAGGATTCGGTCAGCCGTTTGAAGAAGGGCGTCTCGCGCTGCTGCTCCCAGTCCATCGGGCTGACCAGCAGGGTCTTGATGCCTTCGGCGCTCCGGAACTGCACCACGAACAGGCGGTTGACCAGATGCAGATAGGCCGGCAGTCCCTTGAAGGCATTGAGATAGGCATAGCGGGTCGGGTAGGGCACCCGCACCAGCTCGAAGGAGCGGTAGTAGAGCACCGGCGACTGGGCCAGCAGCGCACGGCGGAAATCCTTGGCCGCCTCGCGCACATTGTCCACGCGCGCCAGCGGGCGCGCTGCCGCGCGGGTGCCATCGAAATGGGTGCAGGCTCGCAGAATGCTCATGGTCTCTTTCCGTTCTCGCACGCCGCCGGAAGGCTGGTCAGCGGCACCGTATAATGTGATAATGATTCTAGTCAGAAATTCACTATGACAAGGATTCTAGTCAAATGTCAAGCCTGGCGCGGATGAGCAAGCGCAGCTATGCCCGCAAGCCGGCGCAGGGCCCGCGGCCGCCGGCCGCGGCCGGCCCATCGCGCCGCGGCTATGCGGGCATGACGCCCGAGGAACTGGACCGGGAGCGGCGCCGGCGCCTTCTCGATGCCGCGCTCGAGCTGTTCGCCAAACAGGGCTATGCGCACACCTCGATCGAGCAGTTGTGCGCGCAGTCCCGCGTCACGGCGCGCTACTTCTATCAGCTGTTCAGCAGTCGCGAGGCCCTGCTGCGCGCCCTCTACGACGAGATCATCGCCCGCACCCGCGCGGCCACGCTGGCTGCGCTGTCCGGGCCCGGCCAGGACCCGCAGGCGCGCATCAGTGGCGCCATCGCCGCCTTCGTGCAGGCCTATGTGCAGGATCCGCGCTGCGCGCGCGTCTGCGTGCTGGAAGCGGTGGGTGTCAGCGCAGCGATGGAAAAGCATCGGCGCGACACCATCCATGCCTTCGCCGCGGTGATCGAGGGCTTCGCACGGCACCTGGCCGAAACCGGCCTGCTGCCGAAACGCGACTACCACCTGCTCAGCGTCGCGCTGGTGGGCGGCACCAACGAACTGCTGGCCGAGTGGCTGACGGTCGAGCAGCCGCCCAGCATCGAGACGCTGACGCAGGAGATCCAGCTGCTATTCCGCGCCGCGATCCGCGGTGGGATCGAGTTGCTGCGCGAGGCGCCCGGAATCGATCCGCGTCAAACGGGCTGAGGCGGCACCGCGGATCGCTCCCGCCCTTCGGCGAGGGCGGACTGGGCGATGCGCAGCATGACCTGTCGCGCGAGCCGGATTTCCTGTTCCGTCGGCGCCTGCTTGCTGAACAGCCAGCTGCCGGCGTGCAGAATCGCCGCGATGATGCTCTGGTAGAGCAGGGGATGGGCGACCGGCCGGCCCAGCTTCTGCACCTGGTCCATGTACAGCCTGAGCGTGCCCTCGCCGACCCGGCGCCGATCCTTGTGGACCGGGGATCCCGGCAGGTGCGCTTCCCGATACAGGGCCAGCACGACCGGGCCGGTGTCCAGCCCCCATTGAATGTAAGCGTCGACGCCAGCGGCGATGCGGCCCATCAGGTCTTCAGCCTGGGACATGGAAGCGTTCATGCGGGCCAGCAGGGCATCGTTCGCGCGCTGCACCACCCGCTCCAGCACCTCGTCCTTGCCGGAGAACCAGCGATAGAAGGTGGGCCGGGAAATGCCGGCCTCGACCAGGATCTGCTCCACCGTGATTTCGTGATAGCTGTGCCGGGCGTAGACGACCTCGGCAGCGGCGAGCACGAGCTCTTCGTTCTCGGCGCGCTGGGCGGCCGAAGCCTTGGGGCGGCCGGGCGGCCGCGGGCGTGGCTTGAGCGCGGTGGACTTCGTTCTCACAAGCGTCAAGTCTGACATGTCCCAGCAACCTTTTTGAACGCAGCCCCTGATGCCTGTCGGCCGTAAGCAGCAATTGCTTGCAAAACAGCCGCTTATCCTGCAGCCGAGGGGGCGGACCCGGCCGATGAAAATATAATAACACACATGTTGCTTATAAGTAACATATGTGTTACGTTCGGTTGGCCATGGCATGGCATGCGCCAGGGCGGCAAACACAACCATTCGACAGGAGGAGGGAACAGCCAATGTTGGGATCCATCAAGCTGTTTAAACGAGGTGCTGAATTCGGGCCGGCTGGCGCCGCCATGCCGGGTCCGCTGACGAGGCGTCTGCTGGCCATGCTGGTTCTGGTGCTGCCCGTCGCCCCGGCGTTCGCGGTCACGCCCTGCGCGTCCAAGGCCCCGGGCAATTACACCGAGACCTGGACCCAGAACAGTTCGGTGGGGCCGATCCAGCGCAGCTGGATCGTGCACATTCCACCGGGCTACAACGGCACCCGGACGTTCTCGACCATCCTGAATTTTCACGGCAACACCTCCTCGGCCAGCGGCCAGGAAGGCTGGTCGAAGATGAGCCAGAAGGCCGACGCCGCCGGATTCATCGTGGTCTATCCGGAGGGCTACAAGAACTCCTGGAACGTCGGGCGCGACTGCTGTGGCGAGGCCCTCGCCAACAACATCGACGACGTGGGCTTCACCCGGCACATCGTGCAGCACCTCAAGGACAATTACTGCGTCGATCCGCAGCGGATCTACGTGACCGGCATGTCGGCCGGCGCCGGCATGGCCGCCAAGCTGGGCTGCCAGGCGGCCGATCTGTTCGCGGGCGTGTCGGTGGTGTCGGGGGCCTTCATCAGCCCGCCCTGCGAGCCCTCACGCCCGATCGCTGAATTGCAGTTCTGGGGCACCTCCGATCCTTACGTGTCGAGCACCGATGCGTACAACACGCGCGACACCTACCTGGCCGTGAACCAGTGCGGGTCGACGCCGACGCGCACATACACCAACAACAAGGCGACCTGTGATACCTACAACGGCTGCAGCAACGGCGTGCAGGTGACCTTCTGCAAGATCGAGGGCATGGGTCATTGCTGGCCCGGCAACAGCTGCACGGCCATCCTGCAGCCGGGCACCGGCGATATCTTCGCCAACGACGAGATGTGGGACTTCTTCCAGCAGTTCACGCTGACCAGCTCGAACACCTGCCCGCAGGGCTTCACGGATCTCGACGGCAATCCGGCCAATGGCTGCGAACATGCGCTGCCGGCCGGCTGCAGCAAGGCCGGCGTGCGCAACGGCAAGCGCTACTACCTGTGTGGCTGGAAGAGCTGGAGTCAGGCCAAGAGCAGCTGCGAGGCGCTGGGCGGCTACCGGCTGGTCAAGATCGAAGACGCCGCCGAGAACGCCTGGGTGAGCAATCTGCGCGGTACCATGCTGAGCTGGATCGGGGCCAACGACATTGCCGTAGAGGGGCAGTGGCGCTGGACCGACGACAGTGCCGTGAGCTACGCGCCCTGGGCCTCCGGCCAGCCGAACAACTACAACAACCAGGACTGCGGCCACTACTACCAGGACAACGTCGGCCAGTGGGGCGACGAGGCCTGCGGCAAATCGCTGCGCTACGTCTGCGAACAGAACTGAGCATCTGGCGTATGACGGCGGCAGCACCGCAAGGTGCTGCCGCCGCCAGGAAGCTCGGCCTGGGCGGCACCCCCATGCGGATTACCGACCAGAGCAATCGAACGGTAAGGCTACATGCCCGCCGAGTCGCTGCGCATGGCCTTGGATCGGCAACCCGGGCAGGCAGCTGGCGATGTGGTGCTGTTCGAGCCGGCTCCGTAACGACTCAGTAAAAAATACTAGAGGCGCGGGCTTGTGTTTACGTAACATGATTGTTACTTTCTGATCGTCCGTCGTGCATATCAGTCATTCCACCGCTGACGGCTTGGTTCCATGTCATTGGCTCCGCATATCCCGGGATCATTTGCGCGCAGCTGCAGCCTTGCGGCACTGGCGCTCGCGCTCGCCGGCTGCTCCGGCGATGCCGACCGCGCGACTGCGGACGGCAGCGGCGGGGGTTCGGGCGGCGCGGTGTCGGCGCACGTGGCCGATGGCGACGACCGCGACTGGCAGGGGACGTCCAGCTACGTTTCGGGCCGCTCGGTCTACAGCCGTGGTGAGTTCATTCACAGCGACTATGTGCATGACGATTCCGGCGCGAACATCGATGGCTTGCGTGCGCCAAACCCGGACTATCCCAATCCGGTGACCGGCATCTATCCCAATCCGCAGGACCCGACCTCGCCCTGGCTGGGCGGGACCGGCAACAATTTCATCGACCGTTTCCGCCACAGCGGGGACTACGCCTATCCCGCCAGCGGCCCCGGTGGCCTGCCGCTGGCTTACCCGGGCGGGTATTACGACGTGGCGGACCTCCTCGAATACCGCCAGGCCCTCGACGCCGCTGGGCTGCACGTGCTGGTGCGGCTGGGTGCCATGACCGCCGCGGACAGTAGCGTGGTCGGCATCTGCTGGGATGCCGACGGCAATGCCGCCACCGGGGCGCAATCCTGGCCGCGCGGCGCCAACCTGAATCAGGCTCTGGGCTGCGACTACTTCGCGACGCTGTGGGGCCGCGGCGGCGAGCTCACCGATTTCACCCGCACCCCCGCCGTGACGCAGCCCATCACCGTGGCAGCCAATACCGAGGCGCGGCCGCCGTTCATCGAGGCGGACATTCCCTTGCCAGCGTCCGCGCCTCGCGGCGTCTGGCGCACCTATGTCGGCGCCGGGTTGTGGGACGCGGCCGCCCAGGCCTGGCGGCCCGCGGTCAACCTGAACCAGCTGCTTGCGCCGGGCAACGTGCTGGGCACGGCCCCGAATCTTTACGACCTGCTGTTCCAGCCCGAGGAGGCCAACGATTACTGGCGTGACACCCGCCAGGCCGATGCCCTGGTCAAGCCGGACATCCGCGCCTTTCATGCGGACATCGATCTCGACATCCTCGCCTCCGGCGGCAGCACCGAAGCGCCGCGGCCCACCGGGTTGCTCAACATCCAGTATCCGGCGCTGGCGCTGGGCGACGGCCAGGGGGCGATGACGAATTGGTCCGGAGGCCTCGGCACCTTCGTCTACAAGGGGCCGGTGCAGCCCTATGCGCTGGTCCTGCCGTCCAATTACTACGCGGCGCCGCACCCGCGTCCGCTGGTCGCGTTCTTCCACGCCTCCAACGTCAATCACAGCATCTGGCCGGTGGGGGTCGAGGGCAGTGCCACGCCGCACCGCAATCTGATCACCGACCCGCCGCTGGGCACGACCAATGTGCGGGCGATCGTCGACCGCAACGACATCCTGGTGGTCGGCACGCTGCAGCGGGGCGAGAAGGGCCCCGCGGGGCCGGATCTGCCGTGGGCGGACATCGGCGGCGAGGGCGAACGCGACCTGCGCGACGTGCTGCAGACGCTGACCGGCCGCGATGGCTACCGGGTGGATCCGGACCGCGTCATCTATTCCGGGATGTCCTACGGCGGCCAGACCACGCAGGCGATGATGACGTTGTATCCCGACGAACTGGCCGCCGCCGTCGTCTACAACGCCCCCGGCACCGGCGTGCCGGCGCGGCTCATGAACGTGCGCAACCTCTATCACGCCCATGTCACCGGCGACACCGGACTGGATGCGACCGCGCCGGTGTTCGGCCGGCAGGCAGCGGAGGAGTTGACCCGGCTCGGCTACCGGCATCTGTATCTGGAGTTCATAGGCCGCGCGCACGACTTCAACCTCGTATACGAGTCGCTGCCGATCATCGAACAGACCGCGTGGCGGGCGGTGCGGGATCCCGACCCTGCGCGCGTGAGCTATCGACTGGACCGCGCCATCGAGGCCACCGGCGCTGCGCTCGGCCTGGCCCACGACCGCGCCTACTGGGCCAGCGGACTGCAACTCGCCGACGGGGCCGCCACCGGCACGCTGGATGCGATCGCCCTGCCGCTGGCGCACAAGCTGCCGCGCATGCGCAGTCTGCTCACCGGCACCTTTATCAACGTCATCACCGGCAACAGCGTTTACGTCCAGTGGCAGGAATGGGATCGCGATCTGTCCGGGCGCGGCCTTGCAGATTTCCAGCCCGGCTGGCTGCCCCTGCCCGACGTCCGGGTGCAGAACACGACGCTGGAAGCGCCGGGGCAGACGGGCGCGAACGCCTTCGTGCTGACGACCGATCTCGCCGCCGTCACCCTGGATCTGGCGCGCATGGGTCTGAGCACCCGCCGGCCCGGTAGCGGCGAGATCACGGCCACGCAGCCGCTGCGCTTGACCTTGCGCTGGCCGCCGTCCGATGGGCCGCCTGCGCGCGTTGCGCTCGATGGGCGGACGCTCGACGTCGAGCGTCTGGGCGATGCCGGGGTGCTGGCGCTCCCGGCCGGCCCACACCGGATCAGCTTCGAACCCTGATGTTTGGCAGCTACCTCACAAACTAATGGAAGGACAGCCCCCATGAACACACGGATTTGGCGCGTATCGACCCTCGGCCTGGCCCTGTTGCTCGCGGCCTGCGATTCGTCGGAGAGCGCCAGGGACGCGGGCGGCCGCGACGACGGCGGCTCGCTGCCGGGCGAGCGCGTTGCGGTCAACCCGGCGGAGAGCACGGCGGCGCAAGTCGTCTCCCCGGCCTTTCTGTCCTTTGCCGTGGACATCATCGCCGTCGTGGGCGGCGAGGCGGCCGATCCGGATTCCGACCAGAACATCGTGTTCCCGCCCTACGACTTCGATCGACCCAAGCTGCGCCGCCTGGTCCAGGCCCTGCTGGATGGCAAGCCGGCCTACATGCGTATCAGCGGCACGCAGATCGATCAGACCTATTTCGACATGAGCGATACGCCGGTCGCACAGCCCCCGCCCAACTACAAGCGCGTGCTCACGCGCGCGCAGTGGGACAAGGCCAATGCCTTCGCGCGCGCGCTCGGCCTGGAGATCTTCATCGGCATCAATGCCGGGCCCGGCCCGCGCGATGCCCTCTATAACTGGGTGCCGGACAATGCGCGCGACTTCCTGCGGTACACGGCAGAGCAGCAGTACCCGGTGACGGCGATCGAGTTCGGCAACGAGCCGAACGTGTTCTACGGCGCCCATGCGGGCCAGATCCTGCCGACTTACACCGCCCTGAGCTACGCGCGCGACATCCGCGCCTTCGAGGCGCTGCGCCAGGAACTGCTGCCGGGCGCGACCTTCGTCGGGCCCGGCCCCTTCCTGACTTCGCGCGATCCCCGCGGTGAGCAGCCGATCTCGGTGCGCGGCGTCACGGTCTCGCTGGGTGCGCCCGATCCCGGTCCTGCGCTCGATGCGGTCGGTGCGCCGCTGGGTCCGGAATCCTGGCAGGTCATGCCGCTGGTGCAGAACATCTACGGGGCGGTCAACTATCACTACTATCCGGTGTTCTCGGGCCGCTGCGTGTTCAATCCAAAGCTGCCGGAGGATCCCTTGCAGCCGGCGTTCCTCGATTCGCATCTGGAGAATCACGCCTACATGAGCGGGCTGCGCGACCAGTGGAATGCCGGCGCCCCGCTGTGGCTGGGCGAGACCGGCTCTGCGGCCTGCGGTGGCGCGGTCGATTACTCCGACCGCCACATCGCCACGTTCTATTACCTCAATCATCTCGGCCAGCTGGCCCAGCGCGGGGTCCAGGTCTACGTGCGCCAAGCGCTGGAGGGCGGCACCTACGGCCTGCTGCAACAGAACAGTCTCGAACCCAATCCGGACTACTGGGCGAGCCTGCTGTGGCGGCGGCTGATGGGCAGGCAGCAGCTGACGCTCGACGTGCCGCAGGCGCCGCAGACGCTGCGGGTGTATGCGGCCTGCACACCGGGGCGTCCGGGCGCGGTCACGCTGCTCGCGCTGAATCTCTCCCGCGACACGCCGGTGAACCTCGAGCTGCAGGGGCCCGGCGCGGGGGCGGCGCAGGTCTACACGGTCACCGCGCCCAGCCTCGACGCCAGACAGATCGCGCTCAACGGCAGGACGCTGACGGCGCCGGAGGGTGTCGTGCCCCGCCTCGATCCGGTCATCGCGAGCTCGGGCGTGGTGACGCTGCCCGCCGCCGCGTATGCTTTCGTCGTCCAGGACGCTGCGGCCCAGGTCTGCCTCGGCGGCTGAAGCGCAGCGCTCACCCCAACGCGAGGACTCCCCATGAACAGCACCATCCCACTCGGCGATCCCGTCGATGCCCGTCTGCCCTGGATCCGCAAACTGCATGCGCTCGATGCCGCCTGGGGCGAGTCGGTGGCGGGTGCACGACTGCGCGCCCTGCAGACGGCCGGCCGCAGGCTCGGCGATGCCCTGCGCAGCGGCCCACGGGTGGTGGCGGCGCGCAGTTTCGATACCTCGTTCGCGCCGTATCCCGTGCGTTTCGCCTTCAATGGCGCCACGCTCACCACGCCGCGCGGGCTGCTCTTGATGAAGAACCGCTCCATCCTGGTCCAGGTCAAGGCCGATGGCGCGGTGCGCAACATCCTGTTCAACCCCACCGATCCGCTGGGCAGCGCCAAGGCGCCGTTCTTCGACAAGCTGGCGGCCGAATCGCCGGCCTTTCTGCGCAAACGCTACGGCGCCAAGCCCACGCCGATCCTCGACGACCTGGCCCGGGTGGGCCTGCGCGGCGAGGACATCGACGTCATCGCCTTCGATCATTTCCATGTGCAGGACTTGCGCGCGACCCTGGGCACCGCCGGGATTCCCGGCCGTTTCCCGCGCGCCCTGCTGCTCGCGCCGCGCGTGGAATGGGCCGACTGGGACGACGTGCATCCGCTGCAGGCGCCGTTCTATGTCAAGGAGGGTAAGCGTGGCATCGATCCCGCGCGCGTGGTGCTCACCGACAGCGATCTGTGGCTGGGCGAGGGCGCGCTGCTGCTGCGCACGCCAGGGCACAGCTCTGGCAACCAGACCCTGTTCCTGCACACCGAGAGCGGCGTGTGGGGCACCTGCGAGAACGGCACCAGCGCGGATTCCTGGGCGCCGACCGCCTCGCGCATCCCCGGCCTCAAGCGCGCCGCGACGTTTTTCGAGCAGGACGTGATCCTCAACACCAACACGCCCGAGTTCGCCGGCCAGCAATACACCTCGATGATGCTGGAGCGCAGCCTGGTGGACCGGGTGCAGGCGTGCCCGGAGTTTTTCCAGATGCTGCCCTCGAGCGAGGTCACCTGGAGCTGGCTCGCGCCGCATGTGCGGCCGTCCATGGTGTTCGGCGGTCTGCGCAGCGGCCAGGTCCAGCCGCGCGCGGCGGTCGCGGGGGTTGCGGCATGAAGAAGGTGCTGGTCACCGGCGCGAATGGCTTTCTGGGCCGGCGGCTGGTCGAACAGCTGCTCGCGCGCGGCCATGCGGTGCGCGCCTTCGTATTGCCCGGCGAGGCGGTGCCCGCGCACTGGAGCGGTCGAGTCGAGCTGCGACGCGGAGATCTGACCGACGCCGCGGCCGTCACCGATGCCGCCGCGGGTATGGACGCGGTCGTTCACCTCGCGGCCCTGGTCGGCGACGGGCACACGCGTGCCGCCCAGCAGCGCGTCACGGTCGGCGGTACGCAGAACGTCGTCGAGGCGGCGCGCCGGCACCGCTGTCATGTGATCCTGGCCTCGAGCATCTGCGCCTACGGCGACCATCTTCAGCGCGGTGCCTGCCCCGAAGACACGCCCTATGGCCGTCCGCAGGGCACTTACGGCTGGGCCAAGCAGCGGCAGGAGGCAGTGCTGCGCACGCTGGATCCGTCGGCGTGGACGATCATCCGCCCGGCCAACATCTACGGCCCGGGCTGCAAGCCCTGGCTGGAAGAAGCCGGCGCGGCCCTGCGACAGGGCCTGCCGGTGATCATCGGCGACGGGCGCGGCAACGCGGGCCTGACCTATGTGGACAACGTCGCCGAACTGTTCTGCGCCGCGCTGGAGCAGCCCGCGGCGCGCGGCCGGGTGTACAACGCCTGCGACGAACTTGAAGTCAGCTGGGCGCAATACTTCAGCGATCTGGCGCGCCTGCTCGGCACACCGCCGCCCAAGCGGGCGCCGCGCCTCGCGGTGCGGCTGCTGGCCCTGCTCGCACCGCCGCTGTGGCGCCTGCTGCGGCGCCGTGACCGCCCGCCCATCACCCGCGAGGCCTACAACCTGGTCGGCAGCGACCACCGCATCCCCGCCGAGCGCGCGCGCCGCGAGCTGGGCTGGACGCCGCGCATGTCCTATGCGGACGGGATGCAGGCGGTGGCGCAGTCGCTCCGGGGGTCGTGACGGCGGCGCTGGTATCGATCGTCGCCGGGGCAGGGGTCGGTGGCGGTGACGCGGCGCGGACTACCGCTGGCGATTGCGATACGCTAGCTCACCGCGAAGCTCACGGAGGGCTTGCACCGATGACGGCGGAACTCGTTTTCTACACCCATCCGATGTCGCGTGGCCGCATCGTGCGCTGGATGCTGGAGGAGCTGGGCCAGCCCTATCGCACGGAGCTGATCCCTTACGGGCCAGCGATGAAGTCGCCCGAGTATCGGGCGATCAACCCGATGGGCAAGGTGCCGGCGCTGCGCCACGGCGACACGGTGGTCACCGAATGCGCCGCGATCTGCGCGTATCTCGCCGACGCCTTTCCGGAGGCGGGCCTGGCGCCGCCGCCGGCGGCGCGCGGCGACTACTACCGCTGGCTGTTCTTCGCCGCCGGCCCGGTCGAGGCCGCCGTGGCGGTCCGCATGCTGGGTGTGGAGCCGGATGAGAAGCAGCGTGCGACCGTGGGCTTCGGCAGCATGGCCGCGGTGCTGGACACGCTGGAGCACGCCGTGCGGGGCAAGCGCTACCTCGCCGGCGGACGCTTCAGCGCGGCGGACGTCTACGTCGGCAGCCAGATCGGCTGGGGCCTGCGCTTCGGCACGCTGGAGAAGCGTCCTGCCCTGGTCGCCTACTGGGAGGGCTTGAGCGACCGCGAGGCTTACCGACGCGCCAGCGCGATCGACGACGAGGCTGCCGCGCGCCTGTCTGCCTGAGCGGCACGAGTGAGCGCAACGCCGATGCTCCGGGGCGCGATCGCACTGGTCGCGCTGTGGCTCGGGGCCTGCAGCGGCAGCTCGCCGTCGGGTGGCGACGCAGGCGCTGGCCTCGACGGCGCGACGGTGCAACAGGTACCGTTCCGGCTCTGCCTCGGCGTACTGTGCACGGTCGCGGCCGGGGTCAACCCGCCGCCGCAGCCCTACCTCTACGCCGAGGGCACGCGGCCGGTGGTCAACCCACAGACGCTGGCGGCGTTTCCGGCGATCGGCTGGGTGGTCGGCAGCAGCCGTAACGAAATGATCCCCAGCTTCATCTGGCAGGGTAACCGTCTGTCCGGTGTGGACGCCGGCACGCTCTACGAGGTCACCGAGCTGGCGCAACGCGAGGATTTCGCCGATCGCGTGGAGCTGTCGCTGCGCACCAACTACAGCGACCAGACCGCGCGCTTGACGCTGCGCCGCCTGTCCTCAGGCGCACTGGCCGCCGATCTGGAGCCCCCGCCGGACATGGCGCAGGCCGGCATCGCGGTAACGGTGCTGAGCTTCGACACGCCGCCGGAGGAGGGCTTGTTCGGCCTCGGCGCTCGCAAGGATTTCTTCAACCAGCGCGGCCGGCTGCGCAATGTCTGGACCGAGCAGCAGAACACCGGCCTGGGCGGGGCCGAGGATCTGGATCTCACCGGCCTGGGCCGGTTCGCGGGACTGCCGCTGCCGACTACCAACCCCCTGGCCGCGCTGCTGGCCGAGCTGGGCATCCAGCAGGATCTGGACGACCTGCTGCTACTCGAAGAACGGACCTCCTTCCCCAATGGCGCGCAGGCGGCCTACTGGGTCGAGGCCTACGTGGTCGGCGCCCGCGGCTGGGCGGCGTGGACGCGCAACATGCACTTCCAGCGCCTGGACCTCGCCGCCACCCGTCCCGACAAGCTGCGCTGGCAGGTGGTGGGCAGCGGCGGCGTAGTGCAGCTGCGCGTTGCCGACGGCCGCGCCGCGGCCGCGCCGGGGGAAAGCCCGATCGAGGCGGCGAGCCGCATCTACACCGCCGACTGGGGCCGTGCGCCGGCGCCGGGGGCGCTGGCCTTCGAGCCGTGGATCCAGACCCTCAACCAGGGCGAGGGTGAGGCCGCGCCGAATGGCGCCGGCTTCTGGGGTGGGCAGCGCGCGCGCTGCGAGATCGAAGGCTTCATCGCCAAGAGCGCACAATATGACTTGCCGCTGCGCGTGATCGGGGTCGAGGGTTGGCAGGTCATTCCCCAGACCCATCCCGACTGCCTGGCGCTGAGCACCGAACAGATCTGCAGCCATCCCAATGGCTTTCCGCGCAACGAGCAGCAGCTGCGCGCGGAAGTCGCGGCCGGCACCTCGTTTTTCAACGCGGTGGAAAACTGCCCCGCGGCAGGCCGCAGTTTCTTCGACTCGGTGCGCGAGCGCGGTTTTGCGCTGGCCGGTTACTGGAACTTCTTCACCACCGATCACGGCTGCCCGGACAACGATCCCGCGCAGTGCCGCGACGACACGCTCGGCGTGCCCCTGGCCTCCAAGCAGGCTTACGCCGAAGCCTTCCGGCGCGAGCTGTTCGTCAAATCCTCGGCGCGGGCACAGCCGAACCAGACCGACGCCGCCGGCAACCACGTGGTGACCACCAACCGCGGCGGCCGTGCCAGCCTGATCGACTTCACCAACGAGGCTGCGGTGCCCTACTGGCAGCAGCAGCTCGCGCGCCTGCTGGATCAGGGCATCAGCCTGTTCATGCACGACTTCGGCGAGCTGACCACCGACGCGATGCGCTTCGCGGCCGGGGACGATCTCCTGCAGATGCACAACTTCTACGCCTGGCGCTATCAGCGCGCCGCGCGCTTGGCGCTGGACGCCCATGCACGCGAGCGCGTGCTGGGCGCGGCGTACCGACCCTTCTTCTACGCCCGCGCCGGCATGACCGGGGCCTGCGCCTTCACCCCCGGCGTGTTTCCGGGCGACGAGTCCACCAGCTGGGACGCTGGCCACGGCCTGCCCTCGGTGATGCCGGCAATGCTCAACCTGGCGCTGTCCGGCTGCTACGCCTTCACCACCGACGTCGGCGGTTACTTCGACGTGACCACGCCGCGCACCACGGAAGAACTGTTCGTGCGCTGGAGCCAGCTCGCCGCGTTGACGCCGGTGCTGCGCATCCACAACTCCACCTTCAACGGCTCGGTGTTTCCCTGGACCTGGGTCGAGGGCGGACATCGCGATCCGCCGCGCTTTGACACGCCGGGCATCTTCCGCCGCTATGCACGGCTCAAGCGCAATCTGATTCCGCTCACCGTACACTGGGCCGAGCGCGCCGCGACCCGCGGCGACATCGGCCCAGTGCGCCCGCTGATCTTGCACGATGACTCGCCGATGGCACAGCGCGTGGACTACCAGTGGCTTTACGGCACCGACCTGCTGGTGGCGCCGGTCTACCAGCCGGGCGTGGGCGCGGTCGAGGTCTACTTTCCGGCCGGCGCGCGCTGGCAGCGCGTCACCGTCGACGAGCTGGGCCGTCTGGCACCGACTGCAGAGATCCACGACGGCGGCACGCGGCGCAGCGTCGCCGTGGACGCCGCCACGCTCGCCGACATCCCGCTGTTCCTGCGCTGCGGTACCACCGACCCGCTGCTGCCGCTGCAGGCGCCAGCGGACTGCCGGGCGCACGCCGTGCCGGCGGCAGCGGTTGGGCACGCTGGCCATCTTGCGCCGCTGCGCGCGGCTCTAGCGCAATCTGATTCCGCTGACCGGATACGGGGCAGGGCCGTTGATTCTGATGACGCTGCGCTATCCGGGCCTCGGCCTGAGGATTTTTCCCGTGGCGCCTTACCTTGAGTCATCCGCCGCGAGAACGGGATTTCGACGCTCTCGGCTGGCAAGACTCGGTATGGCGCGGCTTTCGTCCGCGGCCAGTTGCGCCCGCGCTCAGGCGCTCAGGCTGTGGCGCAGCTTTTTGAGCGCAGCGGCCTCGATCTGGCGCACGCGTTCGGCCGAGATGCCGTACTCGTCGGCCAGTTCCTGCAGGCCGGTCTTGCGGGATTCGTCCAGCCAGCGCCGCCGCAGGATGTCGCGCGAGCGGTCGTCGAGTGTACGCAGCGCCGACTGCAGCTGGGCGAGCTGGTGCTCGGCGTGCTCGCGCTCGCCGAGCTGGTGCTCCGGGTTGTACGCCTCGTCCGCCGCCAGGTAATGCTCGGGGCCGAAGACGCTGTCCTCGTGCTCGTCTTCCGCCGGCAGGGCGTTGAAGGAAACGTCATGGCCGCTGAGGCGGTCCTCCATCTCCAGCACGGTCTCGGGTTTGACCTTGAGGTCGGCGGCCACCGCCTCGACCTCGCCCTGGTTCATCCAGCCCAGGCGCTTCTTGGCCGAGCGCAGATTGAAGAACAGCTTGCGCTGCGCCTTGGTGGTGGCGACCCGGACGATGCGCCAGTTGCGCAGGATGAACTCGTGGATCTCGGCGCGGATCCAGTGCACGGCGAAGGAGATCAGGCGCACGCCGACCTCCGGGTCGAAGCGCTTGATCGCTTTCATCAGGCCGATGTTGCCTTCCTGGATCAGGTCGGCCAGTTGCAGGCCGTAGCCGAGGTAGCCGCGTGCGATGTGCACCACGTGGCGCAGGTTGGCCAGCACCAGCTGCTGCGCGGCCTGCAGGTCGCCGTGGTCGCGCAGCTGGCGCGCCAGCCTGCGCTCCTGCTCGGCGTCCAGCACCGGCAGACTGTTGACCGTGCGGATATAGGCCTCCAGGCTGCCGGCCAAGGGGGTCGGCAGGCTCTGCGGCCTGATTGCCAAAGCATTGATTGAGCTCATTATTTCCCTATCGCCTCCGCTTTAGCAGTCTCTACGATAGAGTGCTAACGCCCTTAGGATAGGCGAAACCGGCAAAAGTTCAAGCGGACGAGCGTTCGCACGCAGGACTGGTACGCGAACTGCCGCATACGCCACACTAGGGCTTCGCAGGGGATGCACAAACCGCTGCCCAGGCAGCGCCGCCGGCGCAGGATAGACCGGCCACCCGCTTTATTTCGGAGCGCGCCATCGCCAACCAGAGTTCCAAGCCGGGGCCCGCCACGGCTCCGCCGCCGGCCGATTCGGCCACGCCTGCGCCCTCGCTGACCATCAGCCGCCGCGTGCTGATCAAGACCGGCGGTGCCTTCGCGCTCACCGCCATGGTGCCGCTGCTGTCGCACTGCGGCGGCTCGGGTGCGGACGATGCGGGCTTGCCCGGCACTGGCCCTTCGGGGCCGACGCGCCGCGCGCGTTTCCTGAGCGACGCCCAGCTCGATACCCTGCGTGCACTGGTGGACCGGCTGATTCCGGGCCAGCCGGAGGATCTCGATCCGGGCGCGGTCGCCGCCGGTTGCGCCGAGGCCATCGATCACCTGCTGGCGGCCTTCCTCACCGATCCGCCGCTGATCTACGCCGGCGCGCCGTTCTCCGACCGCGGCGGCCATGGCCGCAACCATTTCCTGGAATTCATTCCGCTCGATCCCTACGAGGAACTGGCCTGGCGCATCGCCATCGAGGGCTCGCAGGGCCGGCCCGAGCGCGAGTTCAACGGCCCGGTGAAGGGCATGCAGGCGATCTACACGGAAGGGCTGGCGCAGCTGGAGGCGCGCGCCCAGGCGCAGGGCTTCGCATCCTTCGCCGCGATGCCGGGGCCGCTGCGCGACCTCGTACTGGCCGACGGTAGCGATACGGCCATCCAGGACCTGCTCGACATCGCCTTTCCCGACACGCTCGACGCGATGTACGGCGCGCCCGAGTACGGTGGCAACCGGAACCTCGCCGGCTGGACCTTCACCGCCTATGCCGGCGACGTGCAGCCGCGCGGCTACACGCCCGCGCAGGTCATCCATGCCGACAACCCGGGCCTGCTCGACGCCCTGCTGCCGCCGTCGTTCAGCGAGGCCGCCGCGGCGCCGAGCGCCACGCCACTGCCGCGGGTGTTCGGCGCCGCGGACGAAGGGCTGCCGCTCTGGCTGTCGGGCGAGCCGATGGCGGCGATGCTGATGGCGGCGGACGGCTCGCTCAAGCGGCTGCGCGTGCAGCTGGCGCCGCTCGCGCGCCAGCGCCTTGCCGTGCCGGGGCAGAGGGCGCGGCATGGCTGAGGCGGTCATCATCGGCTCCGGCCCGGCCGGCAGCATCGCCGCCTGGGAGCTGGCGCGCGCCGGCTGGTCGGTGACGGTGCTGGAACGCGGCCGCAACCTGCGCCCGGGCTTTGGCCAGGTGGAGAGCAAAGACCTCGGCACGCTCTATTCCAGCGACGAGATCAAGACCGCGCGGCTGTTCGGTTTCCCGCAGCCGCTGCTGGAGCCGCTCACCGGCCGCACGCAGGCCGAAGCGGCCGGCGGCGCCGAGCGCACGGTGCAGGGCCTGCACGTGTCGCTGGGCGCGGCGGTGGGCGGTACCTCGCTGCACTACAATGCGAAATTCCCGCGCTTCTGGAAGCAGGACTTCACCCAGCTGTCGGACCTGGGGCCGGTGGAGGGCGCGCAGGTCGCAGACTGGCCGATCCGCTACGAGGACCTGGCGCCGTTCTACGACGAGGTCGAGCGCCGGATCGGCGTGCAGGGCGACGTGAACCAGATGCCGACGCGCACGCTCGAGCAGGCGCCGCGCGCGGGCCAGTTCGTCATGCCGCCCAATCCCACCGGCTACGCTGCGCGGCTGCTGGCGTGCGGCGCGCTCAATGTCGGCTGGAATCCCTTTCCCTATCCGGCGGCGGTGAACTCGCAGGTCTTCGACGGCCGCCCGGCCTGCAATTCCTGCGGGCTGTGCTCGAGCTTCGGCTGCCCGATCAACGCCCGCGGCGACGCGCTGGTGACCTACCTCAACCCGGCGGTGCGCACCGGCCGCGTGCGGGTGATCGAGCGCGCGCTGGCGTACCGCATCGACACCACGCCCGACGGCCGGCGCGCGACCGCGGTGCGCTACTTCGACCGCGACGGCATCCCGCGCTCGATCAGCGGCGACCGGATTCTGATCGCCGCCAGCCCGGTGCAGACCGCGCGCCTGCTGCTGCTGTCCGCCAACGGCGCGCACCCGGACGGCCTGGGCAACGGCTCGGGCCAGGTCGGGCGCAACATGATGTTCCATTACTTCACCATCGGCGGCGCCTTCTTCGAGCGCGACGTGCAGAGCCTGCGCGCGCAGAGCACCACGGTCGAGGTGGACGATCTGGTCGGCCCTTTCACCGGCCCCGAAGTACGCGCGCTGGGCGTGCCCTATATCAAGGGCGGGCTGATCCAGGTCGGTTCCGGTCTGCCGCTGCTGCAGGAGGCGTATTTCTACGCGGGGCTCGGCATTCCACAGGGGCGTGCGCACAAGAACGCGATGCGGCTGTCGATGGCGCGGCGGCGCATCGCCGGCATCCAGTTCGTCGGCGAGGACCTGCCGCAGGCGAACAACCGTGTGGACCTCGACCCGGGCGTCAAGGATTTCCGCGGCCTGCCCGTGCCGCGCGTCACCTGGTCACCGCATGCGCATGAGCGCGCGGCCGCCGCCTACACGGCGCCGCGGCTGGAGGCGATGCTGCTGGCCGCGCCGGGTGCGATCGGGGCGGTGGTCACGCCTGGCCCGCTGCTCGGCGACACCCCGCAGCTCACCGCGCACCATGCCGGCACCGCGCGCATGGGCGATGACCCCGCCACCAGCGTCTGCGACCGGTTCGGACGCCTGCACGAATGCGGGAACGTGCACGTGGTGGACGGCTCCACATTTCCGACCTTCCCCGGCTTCAACCCGACCCTGACCATCTTCGCCAACGCGCTGCGCATCGCGCGCGCGATCGGCAACGGCACCGCCTGAGGCAAGCCATGAGACCGCTGTACCGCCTGTTGCTGCTGATCCCCGTGCTCGTCCTCGCGGCCTGCGCCGATTCGAACTCCGATTCCGGGCCGGGCGGCAGCCAGGCCTTGCGCAGCGGGCCGTTCAAGCTGCTGGTCTACTCACGCACCGCCGGCTTCCGCCACCCCTCCATCGAGCCGGGCATCCAGGTGGTGCGCCAGCTCGGCGCCGACAACGGCTTTACGGTGGACGCCACCGAAGATCCGGCGCAGTTCACGCCGCAGAACCTGGCGCAGTACGATGTGGTGATGTTCCTGAACACGACGCTCGACGTGCTCGGCCCGGCCGAGCAGGCGGCCTTCGAGCAGTACATCCGCGGCGGCGGCAGCTTCGTCGGCGTGCACTCGGCCGCGGATACCGAGCACGACTGGCCGTTCTACGGCGAACTGGTGGGCGCCTATTTCCAGGCGCACCCGGTGCTGAACCAGCCCGGCGTGCTGCGCATCGAGGACGAAAGCCATCCCTCGACCGCGCACCTGCCGCGACCCTGGCAGCTTCCGTTCGAGGAGTTCTACAGCTTCAGCAGCAATCCGCGCGGCGCGGTGCGCGTGCTGCTGAGCATCGACGAGGGCAGCTATCGGCAGGAACCCAACACCAGCTGCGACCCGCGCGGGCCGACCTTTCCGCAGGGCTACAGCGGCGTGATGGGCGACCACCCGATAAGCTGGTGCCACGACAAGTTTGCCGGCCGCGCCTGGTACACCGCGCTCGGCCACGAGCCCTATCTGTATTTCACGCCGGACTACCAGCAGCACCTTCTGAACGGCATCCTCACCGCCGCGCGGCGCGTGGCGGCCAGCTGCGCGGTGAACCCGAAGCCGGCGGACGTGCCGGACTATGTCCCGCCCGAGCTGCGGCCCTGCGAGGCGCAGCTGCTGCCTTAAGTTTTGCGGCCGGCATTTTCCCTGCGGGGAGACACTTGATCTGAGAAGCCCGGGATCGACCGGGATTTGGTGGTCGATCATGGGACAAATTCAAGCGAAACGGGGGGTTAGCGGTGGCGCCAAGGCCGGCGTAGCGAGCAGGCTATGGTTTGAGAATCTCGCGTGCGCGCCGGTTTTGGACACATGATTTGAGAATCCTTAAATCGAGCGTTCGAAGCCTTCAAGGATCGTTTAAAGCCAGCCTTACCAGCTCGATCACATCCTCATCCGGGACCGGACGCCGGTCTCTCATAGCGAGCCTGTAGACCAGAGTCCGGACAGCCTCTTTCTTATGCCTGGGCAGCTCAGCGCCAAGTGCTTCGATAGCGGCGTCGATGGCCTGGTACGACGAGCGTATCAACCGGCCGAATTCTACCAGCCCCTGCTCTCTACGCGCCGCAGCGGCCTGATCGCCCAATAAAACGTCACGAACCATATCTTCATGAGGCCCGACATGGTGCGGCTCTAAGAGCATCGCCCCCTCCCCGGTCAGGAGCCAGTTCGCGTTGATGCCGGCGCGCACGTAGCCAGCTATGGCTTCGCCCCCAGGTATGGTTTTACATCCTTCATAGTCCTTGTGGGACGGAAGAGGAACGCTGGCGGCCTCAGCCAGCGCCCTCATGGATAGGCCCATAGCCTTCCTGGCTGTCCTGAG
>DATLYR010000003.1 GCA_035574475.1 Nevskiales bacterium
CGGGGCACGAGGGCTGTGCGCCGCTAGCGCCCGCCGATCGACGGCCGGCAGAAGCAGTGCGAATACACGCCGCTCGGGTCGTTCAGCCAGCGCATGGCCGCTTGCAACTCGTAGCGCTGCGCGATCTGCTGTAGCCCCTCCGGCAGCGCCAGCTGGCGCAGTCCCAGCCGGGCCAGGCCCGAACTCAGCCGCTCGATCAGACTGCTGGCGAAATCGCGCTGCGGCTCGATCACTTCGAGCCGGTAGTTGTCCGCGTCCAGCCCGGCCAGCTCGACCGCAGCCTCGATCGCTGCCTGCAGACCGCCGGCCTGATCCACCAGGCCGAGCCTGCGTGCGTCCAGCCCGCTCCAGACGCGGCCGCGCGCCAGACGGTCCACCGCCTCGGCGTTCATGCGTCGGCCCTTGGCGACCTGCTCGATGAACTGGCGGTAGTCCTTCTCCACGGTCAGCTGGATGGCGCGCGCCACATCCGGTGACATGGGCCGGTCGATGCGCAGAGCACCCGCCATCGGCGTGGTGCCGACGCCGTCGACGCGGATGCCGAGCTTGGCCAGCGACCGGTCGAGGGTCGGGACCAGCCCGAACACGCCGATCGAGCCGGTCAGCGTGGTGTCCTGCGCCCAGATCTGGTCGGCCGGTGCCGCGATCCAGTAGCCGCCCGAGGCAGCCAGGTTCGACATCGATACCACCACCGGCCGCCCGCTCTCGCGGAACCGTGATACCTGGCGGCGAATGGTCTCGGCGGCGGTGATGCTACCGCCGGGGCTATCCACGCGCAGCACCAGCGCCGCGATCTGCTCATCCTGCAGCGCCTGGCCGATCAGGTCGGCCAGGGTATCCGCACCGGTCATGCCGACTACGCTCTCACCATCGATCAGCTCGCCCTGCGCCACCACCAGTCCCACCGCCGGTGTGTCCGGTGCATATCGGGGGCGGTCCACGACCGACAGGTAGGTGAAGTGATCGATCTGGCGGAAGCTGTCGATGTCCTCGTCCATGCCCACGATTGCACCGACCTTCTCGCGTACCTGCTGCAGGGTCAGCAAGCCGTCGACGAGCTTCGCCTCCTTGGCTGCCCGCGCCAGGTCGCCCTGGTGCGCCTCGACCACGGCCGGCAGATTGGCAGCGTAGTTCTCGATGGCGTCCGGCGCGAGTTTGCGCGGTGCGGCGATGCCGGCCTTGTAGTGCTCCCACAGCACCTGCAGCCAGGCGGCATTGGCCACCTTTGCTTCGGGCGACATGTCGTTGCGCTCGAAGGGCTCGACCGCCGACTTGTACTCGCCGACGCGAAACACGTGCATGTCCACGCCGAGCTTGTCCAGCGCCTCTTTGAAGTACATGCCGTAATGACCGAAGCCTGCCATCAGTACGAAACCCATCGGATCCAGATAGACTTCGTCGGCCTGGGCGGCCAGGTAATAAGCCGGCTGGCTGTAAGCCGGCGCATAGGCGACAAGCTTCTTTCCGCTGCGCTTGCGGAACTGCTGCAGCGCCGCGCCCAGCTCCTGAAGCTGCGCCATGCCGGCGTCTTCCAACTCGTCGAGCTTGAGGAACACCAGCTTGATGCGCGGGTCGGTGGCGGCATAGTCCAGTGCCTTGATCAGGTCCCTCACCCGAGTCTGGCGCGGGCGCTCGCCAAACACCCGCTGCAGCAGCGCGGTCTCCGGCGGCTCGTCCACCATCTCTACCAGCGTGCCCAGCGGCACCCAGACCAGTGCGACGTTGTCCTCGACCGTCCATTCCGGTCGGCCGGACAGCAGCAGCCACAGGGCCAACACCAGGGCCAGCACCACCAACGTCACCAGCACACGGCGGACAATCTCGATCACCTGCCAGATGCCGGCGAACAGGCGAACGATCCAGGAGCGACTCGATGACATTGTTTAAGGACACCTCGGGCGGTAATTAAACCATGCTAAGCCACACACGGCGGCGTGCCCATGCCCGTGTGCAGCAAGACCGGGCATGCGGGGTATGCGGCTTAAATCATAACCTGACTTAATCGTAGCAATAAGAATAATTGTCTTGTGCTATTTTTCCACCCTGCACTAGAATCGCCGCACTACAGCAATCCGCTCTGCTAACGACGGATTCCTGCGTGAGGTTTGCCGAGTTCCACCCCCCTCTTTTCAAGGAGATTGCCATGAGCGTACTGGTTGGCCGCAAAGCCCCCGACTTCACCGCCGCCGCCGTCATGCCCGACGGCAGCATCAAGGAAAACTTCAAGCTCTCGGACTACCGCGGCAAGTACGTGGTGCTGTTCTTCTGGCCGCTGGACTTCACCTTCGTGTGCCCGTCCGAGATCATCGCGCACGACCACCGCCTCGAAGCGTTTAAGGAGCGTGGCGTGCAGCTGATCGGCGTGTCGATCGACTCGCAGTTCACCCACCATGCCTGGCGCAAGACCCCGCCCAAGAACGGCGGCATCGGCGAGGTCGGCTTCCCGATGGTGGCGGACGTCAGCCACGCCATCACCAATGCCTACGGCATCGCCCACCCCGAAGCGGGCGTAGCCATGCGCGCCTCCTTCCTGATCGACAAGGACGGTGTGGTACAGCACCAGGTGGTCAACAACCTGCCGCTGGGCCGCGAGGTGGACGAAATGCTGCGCATGGTGGACGCGCTGCAGTTCCACGAGGAGCACGGCGAGGTCTGCCCGGCCGGCTGGCACAAGGGACAGCCCGGCATGAAGCCGACTGCCGAGGGCGTGGCCGAGTACCTGGCCAAGAACGCCCGCAAGCTCTGACGAAACAAGCAAGGAATGAAACAGGATTAACAAGATGTTGCAGGAAGATCAGGATCAAGAATTCTTCGTTGAAGAAGTCTTCTTATCCTGTTCGTCCTGTTGAATCCTGACCCTCCTGTTCCATTTCTTTAACGGGCCAAAACCATGCCAAACACCCAGCACCACCGACTGATCATCATCGGCTCCGGCCCGGCCGGTTACACGGCCGCAGTTTATGCCGCACGCGCCAACCTGAAGCCGGTGCTGATCACCGGCGTCGAGCAGGGCGGCCAGCTCATGACCACGACCGACGTGGACAACTGGCCAGGCGATGTCGAGGGTCTGCAGGGGCCGGCGCTGATGGAGCGTATGCGCCAGCATGCAGAGCGTTTCGACACGCGGATCATCTTTGACCACATCAACAGCGTGGACTTCAAGCGCCGGCCGTTCCGGCTCAAGGGCGACAGCGGCGAATACACGGCAGACGCGGTCATCATCGCCACCGGCGCGTCGGCCAAGTACCTGGGCCTGCCCTCCGAGGAAGCGTTCAAGGGCAAGGGCGTGTCGGCCTGCGCCACCTGCGACGGCTTCTTCTACCGTGGCAAGCGCGTGGCCGTGATCGGCGGGGGCAATACCGCGGTCGAGGAGGCGCTCTACCTGGCCAACATCGCCGAGCACGTCACCGTGGTGCACCGGCGCGACAAGTTCCGCTCGGAGAAGATCCTGGCCGACAAGCTGTTCGAGAAGGCAAAGGCCGGCAAGGTCACGATCGTATGGAACCACACCCTGGACGAGGTGCTGGGTGACGACTCCGGCGTCACCGGCATACGCATCGTCAACGTGCAGGATGGCAGCAAGCGCGAGCTGAAGCTGGAGGGTGTGTTCATCGCCATCGGCCACACGCCCAACACCGCGATCTTCGAGGGCCAGCTCGACATGGCCGGCGGCTACATCAAGGTCAGGAGCGGCAGCGACGGAAACGCCACCGCCACCAGCGTGCCGGGTGTGTTTGCGGCCGGCGACGTCATGGACCATGTCTACCGCCAGGCCATCACCTCGGCTGGCACCGGCTGCATGGCCGCACTGGATGCGGAAAAGTACCTGGACCAACTCGCCACGCACGAAGACCGCCATGCCGAGCTGGAACACGTGCAGAGCCAGGTCGCCGGGCGCTGATAAGATTCGCGGATGGACGCGAATCCCGACGCCCGCTCCCCCCTCATCTTCATCATCGCCGGCGAACCCTCGGGTGACGCGCTCGCCGCGCGCCTGATGGCGGCACTCAAGGTCGAGACCGGCGGGCGCGTGCGCTTCGCCGGCGTCGGCGGCGAGCGCATGCAGGCGGAAGGCCTGCAAAGCCTGTTCCCGATGCGCGAATTGGCACTGATGGGCATCTTCGAGGTGCTGCGCCACGTGCCGCGTATCCTGCGCCGCATCCGCGAGACCGTGGCCACCGTCGATCGCCTGAAACCCGACATCGTGCTGACCGTGGATGCGCCCGGCTTCACGCTGCGCGTGGCCAAGCGCCTGCGCGGCCACGGCATCCCGCTGGTGCATTACGTCGCACCGACGGTCTGGGCCTGGAAACCCGGGCGCGCGCGAGAGATCGCGCAATACCTGGACCGGCTGCTGGTGGTACTGCCGTTCGAGCCGCCTTACTTCGAACCGCACGGCCTGGCCTGCGACTTCGTCGGCCATCCTTCCGTGGAAGATGCCGATGCCGGCGACGGCGCAGCCTTCCGCCGCCGACACGGCATCCCGGAGGATGCGCCGCTGCTCTGCGCCCTGCCCGGCAGCCGCGCCTCCGAGATCCGCCGCCTGATGCCGGTCTATGGCGAGACCCTGCGCCTGCTGCTGCCACGCATCCCGCAGCTGCGCGTCGTGGTGCCGGCGGTTGCGCATGTCATGGAGGCGGTGCGCGAGGGCGCCGCGCACTGGCCGCTGCGGCCGGTGATCGTGGCCGAGTCCGCCGAGAAGCACGACGCCTTCGCCGCCGCAACCGTGGCGCTGGTGAAATCCGGCACCACCTCCATTGACGTCGCCATCGCCGGGCTGCCGGGCGTCATCACACAGAAGCTCAACGCGCTGAGCGGCTGGCTGATCCTGCGCGCGGTCCAGGTAGAGCACATGAGCATCATCAACCTGCTGCTGGGCAAGCGCCTGCAGCCGGAATACATTCAGCACCTGTGCCAGCCGCCGCTCTTGGCGGCGGCGCTCGCCGAGCTGTTCGAGAACCCGGACAAGCGCCGGGAAATCCGCGAGGAGGGGCTGCGCGCCGCCCGGCTGCTGGGCCTGGGCGATGAGCCGCCCAGCCGGCGCGCGGCCAAAGCGGTACTCAAGGTCATTCAAGAGAAGAAATGGACAGGATGAACAGGATTCTCAGGATTTGCAGGACTGTATTTTTTTCACCAGGAAATCTTGATCCTGTGAATCCTGTTAAATCCTGTCTATCCTGTCCACCCCCCTTCTTGGTTTTCAACTCATCCAGCGCAGGGTGCGGGGCTTGACCGGGTTGTTGAACGGCCGTTTCTCCTGCTGGCACTTGTCCCACTCGCGCTTGAGGCTGAAGTACCACTTGGCCTGAGTATCGGTGTCGTTGATGAACATGATGGGCGGCTTGTACCGCAGGCCTTCCTCTTGCATCACGACCACATCCCGGTCCTGCTTCAGGAACTTGTGCAGCAGGAGGCGCGCAACCGGCTTGAACACCGTGAGCACCGGCGTGGTCCAGTACAGGAACTGGTGCACCTCGGTTTCGTGATCGTTGAGCGGGGTACAACAGGTCAGCGACACCGCCGTGTGCCGGTCGCCTTGGATGTGCTCGATACGCACACCCGGCAGCCGGAAGCTGATCTCGGTGGAGACGTTCTTGCCGAACAGCTTATAGGGCTTGGCGCTCTGCCGGAGCGGGTAACGCACCATGCGGAAGCCATGCTCGATCGGCTCGTAATCCTTCCGCACCTCGCGCAGCTTCAAGTTACGCGTGCGCCACCACCACGAGGTGTGCACATAAGAGGCGTGGGCGGGGTCCATCAGGCCCATGACCGCATGGTCGACATGGCAGGGAAAATGCATGGTTTCGGAGACCTGCGGCCGCGCGTCTTCGGGGAAATCCGGGACCATCGGCACCGGCGGCAACGCCTGCCCTTCCACGTAGCCCTCGCCCGGCATGAACACCCAGACGTTGCCCTGCACCTCGCGGCAGGGATAGCTGCGCACCTTGATGGCGGACAGCGGCAGGCTGGTGTCGTCCGGCGGGATCGAGGGGATCTCCACGCAGGCGCCGTTACGGGTGTCGAATTTCCAGCCGTGGTAGCAGCACTGCAGCGTGCAGTCCTTGAGCCAGCCATAGCTGAGCGGTATGCCGCGGTGCGGGCAGATGTTGCGCAGGCAAAAAACGCCGCCATCCGCGCGCCGGCCGATCACCACCGGCTCGCCGAGCAGGGTCTTGGCCACCATCTGGCCGCGCGCGAGATGCGTACCGGACTGCGCGAGATACCAGCAGTTGCGGAGCAGTTGGGCGTCCATGAGCGCGAAAGTTTAGCGGACAAGCCTCGCGTGCCGCCACCGCCGGTGGTTATCATGTGCTGCGGAATCCGCCTGCAAGCCCTGATGCGCCCTATCATCGCAATCCCCGCACTGCTGCTGACAGCGGCGCTGGCCGCCTGCACGGTCATCGAACCGCCCGCACCCCGGAGCGACCCCCGCGACGTCGTCGTGGACGAGGCAGTGGCACAGCTCGACCGCTCCTACCGTTATCGCGGCAGCGATCCGACCGGCTTCGACGCCAGCGGACTGGTGCGCTACGTGTACGCGCGCTGCTGCGGAATCGAGCTGCCGCACAGCGCCGAGGCGCAACGCGCGCAGGGGACCTCCATTGACTACAGTCGCGTGCGCCGCGGCGACCTGCTGTTCTACAGACTGGAGGAGACGCCGTTCGGGGAACTGCATGTCGGCATCTATATCGGACGCTCGCGCATGGTTCACATCCGCGAACAGGGCCGCGTGCAGATCGAGCCCATCGATCTGCCCTATTGGCAACGGCGGCTCGAAGACGTCGTCAGCTACCTGCCCTGAGCGTTGCCATTGGCAGACCCGGGCTTTCGGGTCGGCATCGGCCCACCATTGCGGGCCGACGCGTGCCGAAGGGCGTGACTAGCCCAGCTTTTCGGTGATACGCGCGGCCTTGCCCGCCAGCTTGCGCAGGTAGTACAGCTTGGCGCGGCGCACGTCGCCGCGGCGCTTGACCTCGATGCCACCGATCGTCGGGCTGTAAGTCTGGAACACACGCTCGACGCCCTCCCCGTGCGAAATCTTGCGCACGGTGAAAGAGGAGTTCAGACCGCGGTTCTTCTTGGCGATGACCACGCCCTCGAAGGCCTGCAGGCGCTCGCGATCGCCTTCCTTGACCTTGACCTGCACCACGACGGTGTCGCCGGGGCCGAAGTCCGGCAGCTTTTTCTGCATCTGTTCCGATTCGATCTGCTCGATGATTTTGCTCATGTCAGCACCCTATTTACCGTCGCTCCGGCCACCGGCCAGATAGTCTTCGATCCATTCGCGCAGCAGAGTCTGCTGCGTCTCGCTCAACTCGAGCCCGTCCAGCAAATCCGGCCGCTTCAGCCATGTCCGGCCCAGCGCCTGTTTGAGCCGCCAGCGCGCGATCTGCGCATGGTCGCCGCTCAGCAGCACTGCCGGCACCGTCTGCGCACCCTCGCCGGCCCATGCCAGCTGCTCGGGGCGCGTGTAGTGCGGGTGGTCCAGCAGGCCCGCCATGAACGAATCCTGCTGCGCCGATTCCGCATCGCCCAGCACGCCGGGCAACAGCCGCGTCAGCGCGTCGATCAGCACCATCGCGCCCAGCTCGCCGCCGGAGAGCACATAGTCGCCGATCGACAGCTCCAGATCGACTTCCCGGTCGATCAGGCGCTGGTCGAGTCCTTCGTAACGCCCGCACAGCAGCACGTACCCCGGCTGCTGCGCCAGCGCGCGGACCAGTGGCTGCGTCAGTCGCTCGCCCTGCGGGCTGAGGTAGATCACCTTCGCCTGCGCACCGGCGGCCTCGCGGGCTGCCCGTAGCGCCGCCTGCACAGGCCCTACCTTCATCACCATGCCGGGTCCGCCGCCGTATGGGCGGTCGTCCACGCTGAGGTGCCGGTCCTGCGCGTAATCGCGCGGATTCCAGCACTGCAGCTTCAGCAGACCGCGCTCCACCGCGCGACCGGTGACACCCCATTTCGTGACCTGCTCCACGAACGCCGGGAACAGCGTCACGACCTCAATCCTCATCATCGGCCGCACCGACCTACTCGACCGCGTCCGGATCCCAGTCCACCTGGATCCGTCCGGCTGCGAGATCCACCGACTTCACGATCGGCCCCAGCACACAGGGAATCCAGCGCACGCCCGTCTCACCGCCGACCACCAGCATGTCGTGCGCCGGCGTTTCCAACAGTTCGCGCACCCGGCCCAACCGCCGCCCCTGCAGGGTCTCAACTTCGAGCCCCAGCAGGTCGGCCCAGTAAAACTCGTTCGGGCCCAGGGCCGGCAAAGCCTCGCGCATAACCGCGATCTCGCTACCGACCAGCGCCGCCGCCCGGTCGCGGTCATCGCAGACGCTTCCGCTCTCGTCCGCCAGTTGCGCCACCAGGCCCCGGCCCTGTCGGCGGCCTTCGATCAGGCGGGCGACCTGCCACCGGCCGGCGCGCCCGAGCTGCCATTGGCGGTACCCCAGGATGTTTTCCGGCGGTCGGGTCCAGGATTCCAGCTTGACCCAACCCTTGACGCCAAACACGCCGACGATGCGCCCCAGGACGATGCGCCGGTTGGCGTCAGCGCCCATGCAGCAACGACTTTACTTAGGCCGCAGCCTCCGCAGTCTTGCCCTTCTTCGCCTTGCCGGCGACCTTCCTGGCCTTCGTCGGCGCCGTGCCGTCTGCGGCCGGCGCCTCTGCCGGCTGGAGGGCAGCGCGCTTCATCAGTTCGGCGACGCGGTCGGACAGCTGCGCGCCCTGCTTGACCCAGTGGTCCACGCGCGCGGTGTCGATCCGCAGGCCCACTTCGTTGCCTTGGGCGATGGGATTGAAAAAGCCCAGCCGCTCCAGATAGCGACCGTCGCGCTTATTGCGCTGGTCGGTGACGACGACGTGGTAGAAGGGGCGCTTCTTGGCGCCGCCACGGGTGAGGCGAATCTTGACCATGCGTGAATGCTTCCTGAGCTGTGCGGCCGCAAGGCTTGGGGGCCTAAAAACAAGCCGCGCATTTTACGCGCTTTGGCCCGGAAAGTGTAGTGGCGGCCTGATCTTAGCGAGCGGCGCCGTCAGCCGGGTATGCCGGGCGGCAGCCGGCCCTTCATGGCCTTGAGCATACGCCCCAGGCCACCCTTGGAAAACTGCTTCATCATCCGCTGCATATCCTCGTGCTGGCGCAGCAGCCGGTTGACGTCCTGGACCTGGGTGCCGGAACCGGCCGCGATGCGGCGCTTGCGGGAGGCACGAATCAGCTCCGGGAAACGCCGTTCCTGGGGCGTCATCGAACCGATGATGGCGATCTGGCGCCTGAGGTCCCGGTCGTTCACCTGGGTCTTGGCGGCGGCGGGCAGCTGTCCCGCGCCCGGCAGCTGCTCCAGCAGCTTGGACAGCCCGCCCATTTCCAGCATCTGCTGCAGCTGGGCACGCAGGTCTTCCAGATCGAAGCCCTTGCCGCGGGCCAGCTTGCCGGCCATCTGCTCGGCCTGGCGGCGGTCCACCTTGCGGCTGGCCTCCTCGACCAGGCTGAGCACATCGCCCATGCCGAGGATGCGCGAGGCGATGCGCTCCGGATGGAAGGCCTGCAGACCGTCCGGTTTTTCGCTGACGCCGATGTACTTGATCGGCCGGCCGGTGACCTGGCGCACCGACAGCGCGGCGCCGCCCCGGGCGTCGCCGTCGGTCTTGGTCAGGATCACGCCGGTGAGCGGCAGCGCATCGCCGAAGGCCTTGGCGGTGTTGGCAGCATCCTGACCGCTCATGCTGTCCACCACGAACAGGGTTTCCACCGGGTCCAGCGCGACGTGCAGCGCGCGGATCTCGTCCATCATCGCCGCATCGATGGCGAGCCGACCGGCGGTATCGACGATCAGCAGATCGTATTGCTGCAGTTTCGCGTGTTGCCGCGCGGCGCTCGCGATCTCGACGGGCGACTGCCCTGGGCCGGCGGGAAAATAATCCACCCCGACCTGCCCGGCCAGCGTCTGCAGCTGCTGCAGGGCGGCCGGCCGGTAAACGTCCGTGCTGCTCACCAAGACGCGCTTGTGCAGCTGCTCCTTGACCAGTTTCGCCAGCTTTCCGGTGCTGGTGGTCTTGCCGGAGCCCTGCAGGCCGGCCATGAGGATCACCGCGGGCGGCTGCGTGCGCAGGTTCAGCGCTGCGTTCTCGGCACCGAGGATCTTGACCAATTCCTCGTGCACGATCTTGATCAGCGCCTGGCCCGGGGTCAGGCTCTGCATCACCTCGGCCCCGACGGCACGCCCGCGGATGTCCTCGATGAACTGCCTGACCACCGGCAAGGCCACATCGGCCTCCAGCAGCGCCATGCGCACCTCGCGCAAGGTGTCGCGGACGTTGTCTTCGGTGATGCGCCCCTGCCCGCGCAGCTGCTGCAGGGTGCGCGTGAGGCGTTCGCCCAGGTTCTGGAACATGGTGAAAGCGTCGCGGTCAGGCTGGCGGCGATGGTAACACAGGGCCTTAACGCACCGGCGGCGCTTGTGCGATGATCAGCGCCACCGCCGTCCCGCGCCCGCCGACACCGTGAACCTGCCGATCAGCCTCACCGTAGCGCTGTATCTCGTCGCCACCCTGCTGCTGGGCTGGCGTTTGCGCGCCGGCGAGGCTGCGTCCAACGGCTTCCGCGGCCCGGCGCTGGGGCTGGGGGTCGTCGCCGTGTTCGCGCACGGCTGGTTGCTGCAGCAGGCCTTGTGGCAGGACGCCGGCCTCGATCTCAACCTGGGCCATGCGCTGTCCCTGTTCAGCTGGCTGTCGGCGCTGCTGCTGTGCTTGCTCAGCCTGCGCCGGCCGCTGGAAAACCTGGGGCTCGTCCTGTTCCCGTTCGCGGCCGTCGGCACGGCGCTCGGGCTGGCCTGGCGTGGCAGCAATGCCGTGCTGGTCGAAGCCGGCTGGGCGCTGCAGTTGCATATCGTGCTCTCGGTGCTGGCCTATGGCGTACTGACGCTGGCGGCAGTGCAAGCGCTGGTGCTGGCTGTCCAGGACCGGCAGCTGCATCGCCATCGCAGCGGTGGCTGGCTGCGGGTATTGCCGCCGCTGCAGACCATGGAGCAACTCTTGTTCGAGCTGACTGCGACAGGCTTCTTCCTGCTCAGCCTGGCGCTGCTGAGCGGCTTGGTCTTCGTCGAAGACCTGTTGGCCCAGCACCTGGCCCATAAAACCTTCTTCTCGGTACTGGCCTGGCTGTTCTATGCCCTGCTGCTGTGGGGCCACTGGCGCTTCGGCTGGCGCGGGCGCACCGCCACCCGCGGCACGCTGATTGGCTACTTGACGCTGGTGCTGGCCTACTTCGGCAGCAAGTTCGTGCTGGAACAGCTGCTCGGCACGCACTGGGCCTGAGGCGCTGCCGCGCGCCTTGACAGGGCCGCCGCTGGCCCTGAGACAATAGCCCTCCCACCCCTTCAGAGTCGCCCGGCTTGGACGCAATACCGCTACTCTATCTTGTTGTTTTCGTTATTGTTTGCTTCATATTCTCGGGCTTTTTCTCCGGGTCTGAAACGGGCCTGATGGCCCTCAACCGCTACCGCCTGCGGCACTTGGCGAAATCCGGTCACCGCGGCGCCCAGTTCGCCTCCCGGCTGCTGGAACGCCCCGACCGTCTGATCGGCCTGATCCTGCTGCTCAACAACCTGGCCCAGGCCCTGATCCCCATGCTGCTGCTGATGGTGGTGCAGCGCCTGGTGGGGGATCCCGAGCTGGCGCTGGCGATCGCAACCGTCGCCACCGCGCTGATGATTTTCATCTTCGCGGAATCCATGCCCAAGACCCTGGGCGCGATCCACCCCGAGCGGCTGGCGATGCCGGCGGCCTACGTCTACTACCCGCTGGTGCGCCTGTTCCAGCCGCTGCTGTGGCTGACCAATCTGACCACCAACGGCCTGTTGCGCCTGATCGGCGTATCCCCGGAACAGGCCGCGGCGCACAGCATCAGCACCGAGGAGCTGCGCACCGTCGTGGCCGAGGCCGGGGCGCTGCTGCCGCGTCGGCACCGGCGCATGCTGCTGTCGATCCTCGACCTCGAGAAGATCACGGTCGAGGACATCATGGTGCCGCGCACCGAGATCGTCGGCATCGACCTCAGCCAGGACTGGGACCGCATCCTGCAGAGCCTGATCGGCAACCAGCACACGCGGCTGCCGGTCTACGACGGCAGCATCGACGAGCTGCGCGGCATCGTGCACATGCGTCGCGTGCTCGGCCTGTACATCGAAAACCGGCTCAACCGGGAAACGCTGCTGGGACTGGCACGCGAGCCCTACTACGTGCCCGCCGGCACGCCGCTCAACCAGCAGCTGGTCAACTTCCAGCACCAGAAGCGGCGCATCGGCTTCGTGGTGGACGAGTACGGCGACCTGCTCGGCCTGGTCACCCTGGAGGACATCCTCGAGGAGATCGTCGGCGACTTCACCAGCGACCCGCTCATGCGCCTGCGCAACGTCACGCGCAACCCCGACGACAGCTTCACCGCCGCCGGCACAGTCACCGTGCGCATGTTCAACCGCGCCACCGGCTGGAAACTGCCGACCAGCGGCCCGAAGACGCTCAACGGGCTGATCGTGGAATACCTCGAGGACATCCCGCAGCCCGGCACCTCGCTCCGGCTGGGCGGCTACACCCTGGAGATCGCCGAGATGGAAGACAACGTGGTGCGCAGCGTGCGCATCCGGCAGAACGAGGAGCCGGCGCGCGCGCAATAGCCGGCGCGGGGGCTCTCAGGCCACGTCCAGCACTTGGGCCAGGCGGTCGGCGGCCAGGATATCCAGCCCGGGGATGCGGCCCGGCCTCGGCGCATTGGCCTTGGGCACCACGGCGCGGGTGAAGCCGTGCTTGGCCGCCTCGCGCAGGCGATCTTCCCCGCCCTGCACCGGGCGGATCTCACCCGCCAGCCCGACTTCGCCGAACACCACCAGGTCGTTGGCCAGCGGCCGGTTGCGGAAGCTGGACAGCGCCGCCAGCAGGATCGGCAGGTCGGCCGCGGTCTCGGTGACGCGCATGCCACCGACCACGTTCACGAACACGTCCTGGTCGTACATGGCCACGCCGCCATGCCGGTGCAGCACCGCCAGCAGCATCGCCAGGCGGTTGGCATCCGGCCCCAGCGCCACGCGCCGCGGCGCGGCGCCATGACTTTGGTCCACCAGTGCCTGCACCTCGACCAGCAGCGGCCGGCTGCCCTCGCGCGTGACCATGGTCACGCTGCCGGGCACCGGCTGCTCATGGCGGGAAAGAAAGATGGCCGAGGGATTACTGACTTCCTTCAGACCGGTGTCGGTCATGGCGAACACGCCCAGCTCGTTGACCGCGCCGAAGCGGTTCTTGGCGGCGCGGATCACACGGTAGCGGCTGCCGCGGTCGCTCTCGAAATACAGCACGGTGTCCACCATGTGCTCGAGCACCCGCGGGCCGGCGATCACACCCTCCTTGGTGACATGACCGACCAGGATGACGGTGGTACCAGTCTGCTTGGCGAAGCGCACCAGCATGGCGGCGCTCTCGCGCAGCTGCGACACCGAGCCCGGCGCCGACGCCAGCGCCTCGGTGAACATGGTCTGGATCGAGTCCACCACCATGATGCGCGGCCGCTCGGCCTGCGCCAGGTCGAGGATGCGCTCGACGCAGGTTTCCGCCAGCAGGCCGAGCGCGGTGTCGGGCAACCCCAAGCGCCGTGCGCGCAGATGCACCTGCTCCAGTGATTCCTCGCCGGTGATGTAAAGCCCCTTGACGCCTTCGGGCAGGCCGCACATCACCTGCAGCAGCAGCGTGGATTTGCCGATGCCGGGGTCGCCGCCGATCAGGATCACCGAGCCCGGCACCCAGCCGCCGCCCAGCACGCGGTCCAGCTCGGTGAGCCCGCTGCCAGCGCGCGGCGCCTCCCGGAGCGCGACGTCCCGGAGCAGGCGCACGCGCGACTCGCCGGCATAGCCGACCGCGCGCAGGCCCTTGCCGCCGCCGGCCGCGACACTGAGCGTTTCCACCAGGCTGTTCCAGGCGCCGCAGTCCGGGCACTGCCCGGCCCACTTGGGCTGCTGCGCGCCGCATTGCTGGCAGCTGTAAACTGTTCTGGACTTGCTCATCAGCGGGCCTCGTCGACTCAGCAGTGCAAACCACCAGCGAACAGGACTCTTGCGAGATCGAATCGCCCTGCACCGGCATCTGCCGGCTGGACGCCCGGCAACGCTGCGAGGGCTGCCTGCGCAGCATCGAGGAGATTATCGCCTGGCCCACGGCCGATCGCGAAACGCGCCGGCAGATCCTGCGCGCCGTGGCCGAACGCAGACTTGGCCGCTGCGGGTGAATGCCATAGCCTGCCCTCCATGTTGCAGTCACATGCCCGCACTACACTCCGGCCCATCGTAGACTCACGAGGAACGCCCATGCCCAAGCCCGGCAAGACCGGTATCGGTCGCATCGTCGATGCGCAGTTGTACACGATCCAGGGCCTGCGCGCGATCTGGAAGCACGAGGCCGCCTTCCGACAGGAATGCGCACTGGCCGCGGTCATGATCCCGGCCGCATTCTGGATCGGCAGCGACGCAGTGCAGGTCGCGCTGCTGATCGGCGTCTGCCTGGTGGTGCTGATCGTGGAACTGCTGAACTCGGCCATCGAAGCGGTCGTGGATCGCATCGGCCCGGAACTGCACGAGCTGTCCGGCCGCGCCAAGGACATGGGCTCGGCCGCGGTATTCATCAGCCTGTGCCTGGCCGGCCTGACCTGGCTGCTGATCCTGTGGCAGCGTTTTGCTTGAGGGGCCATTCATGTTCTGCGACCTGCGCGGCACCAGCTTGAAGATCCCGCCTGACCGCTTCCCCGACCCGGTGCAGGACCTCACCCTGCCGCCGGGCAGCGGTCCGCAAGTGGCGGTGCTGGCCGGCGGCTGCTTCTGGTGCGTCGAGGCGGTATTCAAGGAAGTGGACGGGGTGCTCGAAGTCACTTCCGGCTATGCCGGCGGCGATGCCGCCACGGCCAATTACGAAGCGGTCTGCAGCGGCAACACCCGGCACGCCGAGGCCATCCGCCTGCGCTACGACCCGGCGCGCGTGAGCTACGGCCAGCTGCTCAAGCTGTTCTTCTCAGTGGCGCACGACCCCACCCAGCTCAACCGTCAGGGCAACGACCGTGGCCCCCAGTACCGCTCGGCGATCTTCTACGCGGATGAGCAACAGCGTATCGTCGCCGAGGCCTATATCCGCCAACTCGAGCAGGCCGGCGCGTTCAAGGCGAAAATCGTCACCACGCTCGAACCGCTGGAAGCCTTCTACGAGGCCGAGGGCTATCACCAGGATTACGCCGCGCGCAACCCGGGCCAGCCCTATATCGCGATGGTCGCAGCACCGAAGGTGGAAAAGCTGCGCGTATATTTCGGCGATCGGCTCAAGCGTTAGGCCGACCCGCGTAGACGTATTCCACGCGCTTCCGTCGTACCGCGCAGAACAGCTCGTAGGCGATGGTATCGGCGGCCGCGGCGACCTCGTCCGCTGGCAGGCCCTCGCCCCACAACACCGCCTCGTCGCCCTCGCGCACCTCATCGCAGCCGCGCAGGTCCACGGCCAGCAGGTCCATGGACACGCGGCCCACGACCTGCGTGCGCCGGCCGCCGACCCGTACCGGCGTACCGCTCGGCGCATGGCGCGGATAACCATCGCCGTAGCCGATGGCGAGGATGCCGACGCGCATGCGCTCGGGCGTGATCCAGCTGCCACCGTAACCCACTGCTTCGCCGGCCGGCAGCTCGCGAATGCTCAGTACGCGGCTGCGCAGGGTCATGACCGGCCTGAGGCCCAGCGATTCGGCGCTGCACCCGGCCAGGGGGCTGGCGCCATACAGCATGATGCCGGGGCGCACCCAGTCCGCATGCGCATCCGGCCAGGCCAGGATGCCGGCGGAATTGGCCAGTGAACGGGCGCCCGGCAGGCCGGCCGTCATCTGCCTGAAGGTCTCGATCTGCCGGCACGTGGCGGGGTTGTCCGTTTCGTCCGCGCAGGCGAAATGCGTCATCCAGCCCTGCAGACGTAGTGCCGGCAGGGCCGCCAGCCGCCGGCACAGCTCGGGCATGGCGCCAGACTCGAAGCCGAGCCGGTGCATGCCGGTATCCAGTTTGATCCAGACGGCGGCCGTGTGGGCGCAGGCGCTGCGCTCGATCAGGCCGAGCTGGTGGAAGTCGTGCACAACGAGCTGCAGGTCCTGCCCGGTGGCCGTATGCAGCTCATCCGTGTCCAACACGCCGCCGAGCAGCACGATCGGCCGGCCGATGCCGGCCTGGCGCAGCTCCAGCGCCTCGCCCAGCGTGGCCACGGCGAGTGCGTCAGCGTCGAGCGCACGCGCCACTTCGACCGCGCCATGGCCGTAGGCTTCGGCCTTGACCGCCGCCATGACCCGCGCGCGCGGCGCGCGCTCACGGACCCTGACGAGATTGTGGCGCAGCGCGTCGAGATCGATGACCGCCCAGCTGCGGCGACTCACCCGCGGACTTCCTCGTAGTAGTCGGCCGCCAGGTTCTCGAAGCGCGTGCAATGGCGCAGAAAGGCCACCTCGAAGCTGTCGGTGGGGCCGTTGCGCTGCTTGCCGATGATGATCTCGGCAGTGCCCTTCTTGGGGCTGTCCGGCTTGTAGTATTCCTCGCGATGGATGAACACCACCATGTCCGCGTCCTGCTCGATGCTGCCCGACTCGCGCAGGTCGGACATCTTCGGCTTGTTGTCGGGGTTGGTCTCGGCCTTGCGGCTGACCTGCGACAACGCGATCACCGGCACGTTGAGGTCACGCGCCAGCGCCTTGAGACTGCGCGAGATCTCCGACACCTCGGTGGTACGGTTCTCGCGCGTGCCCGGCACCGTCATCAGCTGCAGATAGTCGATCACCACCAGCCCGATGCGGTGATCGCGCTGCATGCGTCGTGCGCGCGCGTGCAGCTCGGTCGGGCTGAGCGTGGAAGAATCGTCCACGAAGATGCAGTTGCGCGCCTGCTCGATCAGTGACACCGCCGAGGTGAAGCGTGGCCATTCGCTGTCCTCAAGCTTGCCGGTACGCACATGCTGCTGGTCGATCCGGCCGAGCGAGGCGATCATGCGCAGCAGCAGCTGGGTGGACGACATCTCCATGCTGAAGATCGCGGTCGGCACGTTGTGCTTGATGGCCACGTTCTCGACGATGTTCATCGCCAGACTGGTTTTGCCCATCGCCGGCCGTGCCGCGACGATGATCAGGTCGCCCTTCTGCAGCCCGCTGGTCATTTCGTCGAACTTGGTCAGGCCGGTGGACAGGCCGGTCAGCGGCTGGTCGGACTCGTACAGCTCGTGGATGCGGCTGACCACCTGCGGCAGCACGTCGCCGACGCTCTGAAAATCCTGCTTGCCGCGCTTGATCTGTTCGGCGATGGCAAAGACTTTCTTCTCCGCCTCGTTCAGCAGCTCACTGGTACTGCGGCCCTGCGGGGCATAGCCCATCTCCGAGATCGACACGCCGGCGCCGATCAGCTGGCGCAGCACCGATTGCTCGCGCACGATGTCGCCGTAGGCCACGATATTGGCCGAGCTGGGGGTCTCGTTGGCCAGGGTGCCCAGATAGGCCAGGCCGCCCGCTTCCTCCAGCTGGCCGCGCGACCTGAGCCACTCCGCCAGGGTAACGGCATCGTAGGGCTTGTTGTTCTCGGCCTGGTGCTGGATGGCGCGGAAGATCAGCCGGTGGTCCTCACGGTAGAAATCCTCTTCCGCCACGCGGCCGGCGATGCGCAGCCAGGCCTCGTTGTCGAGCAGCAGGCCGCCGAGCACGGCCTGCTCGGCTTCGATCGAATGCGGCGGCAGTTTGGCAATGGTCATCGGGCGCTACAGGGTGATGGGGCCGAACGCCGTGCCGGCGTTCGTTCCCGCGAAGTTTGGACGCAACTTCGGCCTTCGGCAACCGCAAAAAAACAGGCCCCTTGCGGGGCCTGTTGACAAGCTGTGACCAAGATGTGGATCAGCCTTCTTTCTCTTTTTCTTCTTCGACGATGACGAGAATCGACACCTCGACATCGGAATGCAGCTGCAACTGCACGGTGTGCTCGCCGGTCTGGCGGATCGGACCGTTGGGCAGCGTGATCTCGCGCTTCTGGACGGTGATCCCTTCGCGCTTGAGTGCCTCGATGATCTCGAAGGTGCCGACCGAGCCGTACAGCTTGCCTTCCTCCGCGGCCCGCGCCTTGACGGTGAGCTTGTAGCCCTCCAGCTGCTGCGCGCGGTGCTGGGCGGCGTTCAGACTGTCGGTGGCGCTCTTCTCGAGCTCCGCCCGGCGCGCCTCGAACACCTTGACGTTCTCCGGCGTGGCCGGCAGCGCCATGCCCTGCGGCAGCAGGTAGTTGCGCCCGAAGCCCGCGCGTACCTTCACGCGATCGCCCAGATCGCCGAGGTTGCGCACCTTCTGCAACAGAATCACTTCCATGGGCGCCTCCTCAGTGCTGGTCGGTGTACGGCAGCAGCGCTAGGAAGCGCGCTCGCTTGATGGCGGTTGCCAGCTGGCGCTGGTAATGCGTCTGCGTGCCGGTGATGCGGCTCGGGACTATCTTGCCGGTCTCGGTGATGTACTGCTTCAGAGTGGCGAGATCCTTGTAGTCGATCTCCTGCACCTTCTCGGCGGTGAAACGGCAGTATTTCCTGCGACGGTAGAAACGCGACATGTTCAGGCCCTCGCTCCGTTGTCGCCGGTCTCGGCGGTCTCGTCCTCGCCGAAGCTCTCGCGCTCGCGGCGACGGCCCTCGTCACGGCCTTCCTGCGACTTCATCATGATCGACGGCTCGGTCTCCGGGCCGGGGCGGCTCAGGGTCAGGCTGCGGATCACGGCGTCGTTGAAGCGGAACGCGCTCTCCAGCTCGGTCAGGGTGGTCTGGCCGCACTCGATGTTCATCAGCACGTAGTGGGCCTTGTGCACCTTCTGGATCGGGTAGGCCAGCTGGCGGCGACCCCAGTCCTCGACGCGGTGCACCTTGCCCTGCTGGGATTCGATCATGCCGCGATAACGCTCGATCATCGCCGGCACTTGCGGGCTCTGGTCCGGGTGGACCAGGAAGACGATTTCGTAATGACGCATTCAGCGCCTCCTTGTGGGTGATGCCCCCCGCAGCGCGGTGGAGCAAGGAGTTTTCCGGGCCCGATGGCCCGGAAGGCGCGCAAATATACGTGAATCAGGCGGTTGGCGCAATCCGCCTCAGCCGCGCTGCCGCAGGGCCTCGTACAGGCAGACGGCGGCCGCGACCGACACGTTCAGGCTTTCGACGCTGCCGCGCATCGGGATGCGCACCAGCAGGTCGCAGTGCTCGCGGGTCAGGCGGCGCAGGCCCTTTTCCTCCGCGCCCAGCACCAGGGCCAGCGGCCCCTTGAGGTCGGTCTGGTACAGGCTCTGGCCGGCTTCGCCGGCCGCACCGATGACCCAGATCCCGCGCTGCTGCAGTTCGCGCAGGCTGCGGGCCAGGTTGGTGACCTGGATGAAGGGCAGCACCTCGGCGGCGCCGGCGGCGGCCTTGCGCGCCACGGGGGTCAACCCGACGGCGCGGTCACGCGGCGCGATCACCGCATCCACGCCGGCGGCGTCGGCGGTGCGCAGGCAGGCGCCGAGGTTGTGCGGGTCCTGCACGCCGTCCAGCACCAGCAGGAAGGGTGCATGGCCCAGGCCGTCCAGCAGGGCCTCCAGGTCGGGCTCGCCGAGCGCCCGGCCGGCGTTGACCTGGGCCAGCACGCCCTGGTGGTTGACGTCCGGCGCCCGCCGGTCGAGTTCGCTGCCTTCAACGAGCTGCAGCGGCACGCCGCGCTCGCGGGCCAGCGCCTGCAGTTCCGCGCTGCGCCTGTCCTCGCGCCCGCGGCGCAGCCAGACCTGGCGCGCAGCGCCGCCACGCAGCGCGGCGAACACCGCGTGCCAACCGGCGACCAGACCGGCCTCCTCAGCCACGCCGACGTTTCCCGCGCTTTGGCCCGCGGCCCTGGGCCGGTCGCGCGCCCGGTTCGGCCGACAGCGACCCCGGCGCCAGCACCGGTTCGAAATCGATCTTGCGCTCGTCCAGGTTCACGCGCAGCACGCGCACCCGGATGCGGTCGGCCAGATGCCAGATGCGGCCGCTGCGCTCGCCGCGCAGGCGGTGGTGGCGTGGTTCGTGATGGTAGTAGTCGTTGGGCAGACTGCTGACGTGCACCAGTCCTTCCGCGTAGACGCGCTCGATCTCGACGAACAGTCCAAAAGGAGTCACGCCGGTGATGAGGCCGTCGAACTCTTCGCCGACGCGGTCCAGCATGAACTCGCACTTCAGCCAGCTGACGGCGTCGCGCGTGGCCTCGTCCGCACGGCGCTCGGTCATCGAGCAGTGCGTGCCCAGCCCCTGCATCAGCGTGGTCGTATACGGGAACTGCTCCGGCCGGCGCCGTGCCAGCGCATGCTTGATGGCGCGGTGCACCAGCAGATCGGGGTAACGCCGGATCGGCGAGGTGAAATGTGTATAGCAGTCCAGCGCCAGGCCGAAGTGGCCGATGTTCTCGGGCGTGTACACCGCCTGCGCCAGCGAGCGCAGCAGCACGGTCTGGATCAGGTGCGCGTCGGGCCGTCCCTGGATGGCGCTCAGCAGTCTGGCGTAGTGCCGCGGTTCGGGCGAGGCACCGCCGCCCAGGCTCAGGCCCAGTTCGTTGAGAAAGGCGCGCAGCTCTTCCAGCCGGTCGGCCTCGGGCCCGGCGTGGACGCGGTACAGCAGCGGCAGCTTGCGAGCCGTCAGGAACTCAGCCGCCTGCACGTTGGCGGCGATCATGCACTCCTCGATGATGCGGTGTGCCTCGGTGCGCACCACCGGTATCACGTCCTCGATCTTGCGGTCCGGCCCGAACTTGATCTTGGTCTCGGTGGTCTCGAAATCGATCGCGCCGCGCCGCTGACGCGCCGCGAACAGCGCGCGGAACACGCCCTGTAAATGGCGCAGCTGCGGCAGCAGCGCCGCATGGCCCAACTGCTCCGCCACGGCCGGACTGTCGAGCATCGCCGCGACTTGGTCGTAGGTCAGGCGCGCCTGCGAACGCATCACCGCGTTGTGGAAACGCGCGCCGCTCACCTGCCCCTGCGGGCTCACCTGCATCTCGCAGGCCAGGCACAGGCGATCCACACCGGGATTCAGCGAGCACAGGCCATTGGACAGCGCCTCCGGCAGCATCGGGATGACCTGACCGGGAAAATACACCGAGGTGCCGCGCAGCTCGGCCTCACGGTCCAGCGCGCTGCCCGGCGTCACATAGGCCGATACGTCGGCAATGGCGACCCAGAGTGTCCAGCCGCGCCCCTGCGGCTCGGCGTACACGGCGTCGTCGAAGTCGCGCGCATCGGCACCGTCGATGGTCACCAGCGGCATCGCGCGCAGGTCCAGCCGGCCGCGCGTGTGCGCCTCCGGGACTTCGGGCGACAGACCGGCAGCCTCCTGCAAGACGTCCGCCGGCCACTCGTGCGGCAGGCCGTGCGCGCGGACGGCGATGTCGATCTCCATGCCGGGCGCCATGTGCTCGCCCAGCACCTCGACGATGCGGCCGATGGGCTGCGTGCGCTTGTCCGGCGGCTGCACGATCTCGGCAGTGACGATCTGCCCCGGGCGCGCGGCGCCGCGGTCGGCAGGCGGGATGAGAATGTCCTGGCTGATGCGCGCGTTGTCCGGCATGACCACGCCGATGCCGTGCTCCTCGACATAGCGGCCGACGACCCGCGTGTTGCGCCGCTCCAGCACGTCCACCAGCGAACCCTCGCGCCGCCCGCGATGGTCACGGCCGGTGATGCGCACCAGCGCGCGGTCGCCATGCAGCAACGCGCGCATCTGCCGCGGCGACAGGAAAACGTCGTCACCGCCGTCGTCGGGCTTCAGGAAGCCATAGCCGTCGCGGTGGCCGATCACCGTGCCATGCACCAGGTCCATGCGCGTGGTCAAGCCGTAGGCGCCCTTGCGGTTCTGCACCAGCTGGCCGTCGCGGATCATGGCGCCCAGGCGCTTGCGCAGCGCTTCCTGGTCCTGCGGCTCGTCCAACCCGAACAGGGCCTGCAAGGCGGACAGTTCCACCGGCTCGCCGCGTTCGGCCAGCAACTGCAGGATCAGTTCCCGGCTCGGCACCGGCCGCGCATAGCGCTCGTGCTCACGCGCGTGCGCGGGATCGTGGCGGCGCCAGTCGCGGGGGTTTGCACTCGATTTTCCGTTCTTTCTTTTCATGTGTTTTCCTGCAGCGGCGTTGACTTTGCCCGCCGCTGCGATTAGATTCTCGCCGCTTCAACGCTACGCCGCGTCGCGGCGGATGCGCCACCTGCCCAGGTGGCGGAATTGGTAGACGCACTAGTTTCAGGTACTAGCGGGTAAAACCGTGGAGGTTCGAGTCCTCTCCTGGGCACCAAGCGCACATCCTAGCACGTACAGGATGATCCAACCGACGCAACGATAACCCGCTTAAACAGCGGGTTTTTCGTCTGTAGCCGTCCAAACCCTTCCACTTGCATCCGGGCCGACGTGGGGATACGGTTGGGGATACGAGACGAGCGTATCCCCACGAGACTCGAACCTGGGGCCCAACTCTCCCTCGGAAACGAGTCCAGCGTATCCCCACGGGGGCTGAATGCCCAAGCACATCAAGCCACTGACCGAGGTCCGCATCCGGAGCGCCAAGCCCGACCAGTACCCGCTGTGGGACGGTGGCGGCCTGCACCTGATCCGCGATCCGGCCGGCGCGCGGCGCTGGCGGCTCAAGTATTACCGGCCCGACGGCCGCGAGAACCGGATCGGCTTCGGCCCCTATCCCGACGTGCCACTGGCCGAGGCGCGCCGGCAGCGCGAGCGCGTCCGCGAGCTGCTGCGCCAAGGCACCGACCCCGCCGAGCATCGCAAGGCCCAGCGCGACGAGGCCAAGCGCGCCACCGTGGGCACGTTCGAGGCGGTCTCGAAGGCCTGGCGTGAGTTCAAGGGCAAGAGCTGGTCGCCGGAGAGCAAGCGCAAGGCCGAGTACGTGCTGAACACCTACCTGCTGCCCTCCCTGAAATCCCGACAGGTTGCCACGCTGAAAAGCGCTGAGGTCGCGGCCGTGCTGCGCCGGATTGCCGACCGCACGCCCGACCTGGCCCGCAAGGCCCGCCAGTACGTGCAGGGCATCATCCGCTACGCGATCCGCGAAGGCCTGCGCGACGAAGGGCGAGTGCTGATCCTGGACGAGGTGCTGCCCAAGAGCGCCAAGGGTCACATCCCGGCGCAGACCCTGCCCGATGAGATTGCAGCGCTGATAAAGGCCGTGCGCGGCTACAGCTCGCACGTCACCCGCGCCGCCCTCTTGATGTGCGCGTACACCGCGCAGCGGCCGGGCACGGTCGCTTCGATGCGCTGGGACGAGATAGCGCAGGATGTGGCCGAGTGGCGCATCCCGCCGGCCAAGATGAAGATGCGGCACACGCACATCGTCCCCCTGCCCCGCCAAGCCCTAGAACTGCTGACGGAGATGCAGCAGTACACCGCCGGGCGCGAGTACGTGTTTCCACCCCTGGCGCGCCAGCACAATCCGCACCTGCACCGTGACGCGCTGAGCAATGCACTGCGGGACATGGGCTTTGCCGGCAAGCATGCGCCGCACGGCTTCCGGGGGATGTTCCGCACTGCCGGCCGTGAGCGCCTGGGGATAGATTCCGACGTGCTGGAGGCGCAGCTAGCACACGCCAAGCGCGGCGACGTGCAGAAGGCCTACGACCGCACCACGTTCGATGAGACGCGGCGCCGGGCTATGCAGCGCTGGGCCGACTACCTGGACGGGCTCGAACACAAACGGGAAAAGGTTGTTTCAATCCGCGCGAAACGGGCTTGAGCAGTCAGCCGATCTTGTCCGCGATCTGCTTGTGGACTGACCGGCCCGCCTCATCCTCGGCGACCGCAAACAGAAACAGGCAACGGCCGCCGCTGGATTTCTCCCATTGATCGCCGACTTGCTTCTTTTCGCGGGAGTCGTCGTTAGTCTTGTAGGGATCCCCCTTGTATTCGACCGCCAGCACGCGACCGTCATCCATCTCGGCGATGAAGTCCGGATAGAAATAATCCGTGGCGGTTGGCAGCCAGAAGGAGAATTTTTCCTGTCGCTCGATATTCCGCACCCAGTGCTTGACCTTCGGGTGCGAATCAAGCGCCTGTGCGCAAATAAACTCCTCGGAGCGCTGGCCCGCACCCGTCTTTTCGCGCAGGTCATGGATGACGGGATAAAAGTGCTTCGTGAACTCGTAACTGCCCTGATAGCAGTTGCGCGCCGGGTATTGCCCTGGCTGAAACTGGAAGCTGAGCGGCGCGGCCTTGTCTGCCGGCGCGACGGCCATCTCGAACAGCCGCCCCTGAAAGCCTTGGGCTATCGCTAACTGTCGCAACCGCAAAATTTCCGCGTTGATTGCCTGTGCCAGCAAGTGACGGGCGCGTACCAGTGCAGTCAGTGTGAACCCACGCTCCTTGGTCAGGTGCGTAACCATCTTGACCAGATAGGCCTGTAGCTGCGTCTGCAAGATGTAGGGCTTGCGTGTTTGGGCATCCAGCCAGCGCACCAAGTCCTGCTCGCTGACCGTTCCCGCGACTGCGTTGAGGTTGAGCTGCTGGGCGTCTACGTGGCGGTACTTCACCCGCTCGCCGTTTACGTCAATCTCGAAGGAATTGACGGTTTCATGGATGGCGAACCCTTCCAGCTTTACCGGGCTATCCAGCAGGTTCCAGTCGCCCACGCTGCTCAAGGTTTCGCGTTCGACGACCTCCAGATAGCCGTCAAGCTTGAGACAGAGTTGCGGCACAGGGGCAAAGCCTGCGCCCAGTTGCGCCGGCGCCAGCAGCGCGCGGCGCATGGCGCGGTGCGCGTCAAACTGCTGCTTGACCGACTCGCGCGCCTTGGCCGGCACGGACTGCGTGATGAAGGTTTCCGCCTGCGCCAGGGCTTCGGCATCCAGATTGCCCTTGAGCAGCACGGTGGCACCTGTCGAGGTTGGGCGGATGTCCACCGCCTTTTTCACATCCTCCGGCCAATGCTGCGTATCCGGCGCCTGTTCAAGCTCGATATGGCAATCGGGAATCGTCGGCTTCGGTGGAGCCGTGCCCGTGCCGCCGTCCAATGCCAACGGCTGCTGCGGAACCAGCACGCTGCTGGCCTCGAACCGCTCAAAGCCCATGTTCTGCACCATGCGGTCCTTGAGGTTGGCCGCGGCCTCGGCGAAGTTGGCGGCGACGATGTGCGCGTAAGCCTTGTTCAGCGGCTCCTGCTGGCGTGTCTTGGCGTAGGGCATCCGCAGCACGCGGCCCAGTAGCTGCTCAACGTCCTTGGCGGACGACACGGATTGCAGGGAAGCCAGCACGTAGGCGAAGGAACAATCCCAGCCCTCTTTCAGGGCCTCCACCGTGATGACATAGCGCACCGGGCAGGCGGGATCGAACAAATTGATCCCGTCCAGCTCTTTCTGCGCCCCGGTCGCCACCGCGATCTGCGCCTCGGGGATGTGCAGTTCCTCCAGCAGGTGCTTGCGAACCACATCCACGGTGGCTTCACCACCCTTGGGCTGCGCCTGGATCAACACAATCGGGCGCACGTAGTCGCTTTCCTTCTGCGCCACCGTTTCCAGCCGCGTGCGCGTCAGCAGCGCATCGCGCAGGCAGCTCTGCCAACCGTCCGGGTGCTCAGCGAGCACGATGGGCAGCTTAATCATCTGCTCCGCTTTCAGCTCCGCGGCGGCGACGTGATACAGCACGTTGTTGCCGGGCACCGGCGTTGCGGTCAGCTCCACCACGCAACTGGGGTTGAGCCGGCCTAGGGATTTGAAGAAGCGGTCCGTGCGGTTGTTATGCGCTTCGTCCACGATGACGATGGGCCGCTGCTGGTTCAGCCAGTTGGCGACGGAATATTTCACCCGCCCAACGTCTGCGGCGGCCAGGAACGGCTGGTTCTGCAAGTCGTCCGCCGTGACCTTCTCCAGTCCTTCGGCAGCGCTCGGCGGCAGATTCTCGAAGTGCGGCGCCAGCTCCTCGAAGAAGGAATAGACATTGCGCTTGGCAGTATCGCTAACGTTGAAGGATTGGATCGTCGCCACCACCACGATGCAGGCCTTGCCCACGTCCTGCGTGCCGATGGTTTGCAGGCTTTCAAGGTCGCAGACCAGCACGCGGTCGCCGAAGTGCTGACCCAGCGCGTGCCGGTAGGGATGATGCGCGTTGCTCAGGCTTTCCAGCGTTTGCGCGCGGATGGCGTCGGAGGGCGTCAGCCACAGGACGACGGGCGCATCGGTGTCCAGCATGGTTTTGCCCGCCAACGGCACGGTATGCGCGGCCAGCAGCGTCTTGCCGCCGCCAGTGGGCACGCGCAGGCAGACGCTCGGCACCACGCCGAACACGGGCTGATAGGGCTCCGTGCGTCCTTGCGCGGTCAGCGCCACCTTGAAGGCCTCGGCCACCGGCATCCGGCGGCAGGCCTGGAGGAACGCGGCCAGCGCCGCCAGGGCATCTTCTTGGTATCGCTTGAGGGTGAGCATGGCGATCAGCGCGTCTTGATGTCGTAGGGGATCTGTTTGAAGGTGACGCCCGCGGCAACCAGCGCCGCGTCGCCCAAGCGCGTGGTTTCGCCGTAAATCACCTTCGGCCCGTCATGCGGGTAGCGTTCATTGAGCATCTGCAGGATGGGGCGCGTCAGCACGTTGCCACCGTCCGGCCGCTTGTCGCCCAGAATGCCGTTGAACAGCAGGTAGTAGGCCGTGCCGTTGTGCCGGCCCAACAGCGGTTTGTTGAACGTCTTGGCTGCCGGGGTTGCCGTCTCGAAATGCCAGATGAACGCGGCCAGTGTGCCGAAGCGTACTTCGGGATTGATGCGGCCATCGGCGTCGAACGCCGCCTGGCCCAGCGTACAGAAGCGGAAGCCGCCACCACCTTTCCAGCCCACCGCTTCGCTAATGCCGCCCTGCTCACCCTCGATGACCTTTTGCAGGCGTGGGATGCAGTGCGTGCGGGCATGCTCGCCCATCTCGATTCCGATATAGCGGCGGCCCATCTTGTGTGCGACGGCGGCGGTTGTACCCGAACCAAGGAAGGAATCCAGAACGATGTCGCCAGGCTGAGTAGAAATGTTCAATGCCCGCTCTATCAGCCGTTCCGGCTTTGGCGTACCGAAGGATTCCTCGCCGGGGAACAGCGCGCGCATTTCGTTTTTGGAAGTGCGGTTACTGCCCACTGCGTCCTTGCCCCACAACGTACGCGGCACAAGGTCGCTGACCTCCGACAGGTAACGCTTGATGCTCGGCCGCGCGTCTCCATTCGGCCCCCACCAGATTCGACCGTCTGCATCCAAGGCGCGCAACTTCTCCTCAGAAACTCGCCAGTACCGGCCCGGTGGCGGTGAGAAGGTCCGGCCTGTTGGACCCGTGATGCTGTACTGGCCTTTTGAATATGGTTTGTTCGCGTAAGGGTCTCCAGGAAGCCAGGGGCCGCGTTCGTCGTTGTCAGGGTTCGTGTAGATCGAGTTGGCTTCCTCCGTGCGTGCCAACTTTATCGGCGTCCAATCGGGATGACGCGCGTAGACGTGGATGTAGTCGTGGTCGCTGGAGAACTGACGTGCTGAGTTTCGCGGCGAGTCGGCTTTTTCCCAGATAACGGTCGTAACAAAGTTTGCCCGGCCAAAAACTTCGTCCATGAGCACCTTGAGGTAGTGCCCTTCGTTGTCGTCAATGCTGACCCAGATGCTTCCCTCCTCCGCGAGTAGTTCACGCAGCAGCACTAGACGCGGATACATCATGCTCAGCCATTGGCTGTGCTCAAGCTTGTCGTCGTAGTGCTCGAATGCGGACTGCGTGTTGTAGGGCGGGTCAATGAAAATGCACTTCACCCGCCCGGCATAGACCGGAATCAGCGCCTTGAGCGCCAGCAGGTTGTCGCCCTGGATCAGCAGATTGTCCGGCGGGTTTTCCTCGCTGCCGCCATGCACGGCCTCCTGCTTGAGCAGGTGAACCGGCACCGAGCGCGTGGCCTCCTTCGCCTGATTTTTGTTGACCCAATCCAGAAACGGCATTCAGTTGTTCCCCATGCAGTCCTGCAGCCTTATGGCGGTGAGCCGCTGGCCGTTCTTGTCTACGTTGGATGTCGCAGGGCCTCCCTGTATCTTACAGGCTCGAACAGCACGCACCCAATACGGTCACGATGAGCGAAAGGGCTTTAGTAGACGGATGGCCCGCATGGGCGCCAAAGGACTTGCTGGAATGGTTCGGCCGGGTCGCAGATAAGCTCCCACCCAGACAGTTCGAGTTCTATGCGAAGCTCGCCAGCGATCAACGCATGCGTGAGGTTTGGGTGTGGTACGAGAAAGCCAGACATACGGCAACCCATCCGCTCGGCCGATCATCACTCTCATTCTGCATGAAAATCGCGGGCGCAATGAGCCTGCCCGAGAAACCCGGCAACATGAGCGTCAAGCAACGCGAGAAATACTTTGCGAAGGTTCGTCTGCACGCGACCGCTTTGCGCGATCTGCTTAACGACACCCTGTTTGACTACACCCCATTCAGCGAGCTGGTCATAGATCAAGAGAAACTTGCGGATACCGTTGTAAGAGACCTGCAACCTTGGGGCGACGACGAGACGGGGCACGTTGTTGCTTATTGGGTGGACGACGACGGCGTGCGCAGGATGGACTGGGATTACCCACAATCACATTTCACGGAGCTTTTATTCAACGTCATTGAGTGGACACGCCAGGAAGATTTCTGGGGAAGAGGCGGGTTGATGTCTAGCGCCCCAATCGGTCAAGCGAATTCGCCGAACATGCGCACAATATATTTCAACTACACGTTGTATAGCTCTCTTCTGCGCGACGGAATCAGCATTCCTTTCGCACTGCTTGCTACCACAGCGAATGTGGCACTGGATCTTCCCGCGCATTTGCTGGTGGATGAGGACACGGTGCGTAAACAGGTGCGGCGAGTCGAGGCCCGCCTCCGCAAGGAGGCTCCCGACAAAGCGTTCTGAGCGGACAAAAATCCGCGGCTTCCCCATTTTTTGTCCTGTCGCAAGCTGACGCTTTACGCGAGCATTCGCCCATGTTCAGCACTGCCCAGAGGAGGGCGAGCATGGCCGAAAGCATCTTGCGACTGCCACAGGTGAAGGCCCGCACGGGCCTGAGCCGTTCCAGCATCTACGCCGCGATCTCGCGCGGCGAGTTTCCCAAGCCCGTCGCCTTGGGCACCCGCAGCGTCGGCTGGCCTGAAAGCGAGGTGAGCGCCTGGATCGAGCGCCGCATCGCGGCATCCCGCCGGCGCGCGGCGTAGGACGCTTATGGGGCGGCGTGCGCGCGGCGCGGAGCTGGGCGCCAAGCGGGAACCTGGGGGCTTTTCGGCATGGCCGAGAGCTTGCGCTAGAAGCGAAAACTTTTACCGGCTGAGCTACACGGCACGGTCGCTACTGTTCGAGTTCCTGACGCAGTACAGCGGGGCAAATAACGGCGATCTGACCTGCGCCTGGACCGTCCTGCGGGTCCGAGGCTGGAACTCCAAAAGCACGATTCAATTCGCGCGTGACGAGCTGCTGCGTACCGGCTGGATCGTGGTTACTCGCTATGGCGGCTTGGGCGTTACGGAACTGTACGCGTTGACGTTCTTCGACATTGACGAGTGCCAGGGCAAGGTTGATCCGGAGCTGGTTGGCCGGCGCCTGAGTTACTGGCGAACAGGCCGCAATCTGCACTATCTGCCGAAGAAAAAGGCCGCTGCAAAAATGAAAAGCCACCCCGATTCTCAGGGCGGAAAGTCCCGAAATTCGGGGCGGCAAATCCCTATTCTCAGGCAGGCGTCATGAAGGCAAGTCCCGATTCTCGGGTTTATTTGGAAGCCGCTGGACGCTGGCCTTTCCCCGATTCTCGGGGAGCTTCTAAGTTTTACCACTCCCTACCCGTACATCTGGGCGCTGTTCATGGGCGGATTCGGTAGCGGCAACACCGGCTGGCGCCCTCACCTGGAGAGCGCCTTGTGCCTGAGTCTGCCGAAACTCAGGCACTGGGGTTACGTACTGGCCGGCGGCACCGTCACGGGCAAACTGATCTGGACGTATGGCACGGATCAGTACGCGGGTTCCATTCGAGTCCACGCCAACGAGCACGGTGGCTGGATCGAAATGCGCCACGAACTTCGTGAGCGCGCCCAGAGCATCGAGCTGGTGGCCGTGGCCCCGCCGTTCGGCGGCGTGCGCTGGTACATGCGCTGCCCCTACACCGGCCGGCGCGCGCTCAAGCTCTACCTGTTCAACGGTATCGAACTGTTCTGCTGCCGTGACGCGATCCGTCCGCGGCCCACCTACGCCAGCCAGCGCGTCTCAGGCTCCGACCGAATCATGGCGCAGCGCTGGGCGATACGGCGCAAGCTGGATGATCCCGGCGACCTGTTCACGATCCTGACGAAGCCGAAGTGGATGCGCTGGCGGACGTTCGAGCGGTACGAGCAGCACGACAATGCGCTCGCCGAGCGTGAGAACGTGCATCTCTTGAGGTTGTTGGGAAGGCTGCAGAAAAAACGGGGTTAGCCAGAAGTTTTAGGTTTATCCCGCCGTGCGCAAGCCGCAGGCGGGTCCTTCCCCTGCACCCTTTGCGGGTAATTTGGACCCCGCCGTTTTCCTAGATTCGTCGGGATTTTCGCGTTCCTTCACATGGGCAATACGACACCCGCGTAAATGCTGGGGATCGGCGCACCGAGGTGCAAACAAATCGAGGCCCTACGGCGGCAGGTAGCAGCCGTGCTTGCCGTCGTAGACGCGCCAGCAGAGGTCCTGGAGCTGGAGCCGAAGCACGGTGCGGTCCACCTGCCGGGCACGGGCGGCGGCGTCGGCCAGCTCTGCGTCGGTGGGCGGCACGGTCGCGCAGGCGGCCAGCAGCCCGGTCAGCAGCGCGGCAATCGTGGCGGAGCGGTACATGCGGGAATTACAGCACAGCGCAGGCTCACCGGCTGAGCCTGCACCCGTGGTATCAAGGACAAGTCTTTCAACCCGTGCCAAGGGAAGGGATAGTATGGCCGTGACTCGCTCAATGACATGCTGCGAAAGGACCCGGAAATGGTGCATTTGGCGATAGGCTTGCTGTTCAGGTGGGCGCCGTGATCCGGCAGCTCGACCTGGAGCCGTTCGATGCCCGTGACCCTCGGCTGATCCTGTCTTGGGACCCGGAGACCGGGGAGATCAGCGGGCCCGGTGCGGCATTCGTGCGTGGACGCATGGAGGGCTCGCCCGATGGCTTTGTGTCCTGCCATCCGGTGCCGTATTACCACCCGCTCAGCCGGGACCCGTTGCGCAGCATGACCGACATGGCTGCGATACTGGGCTTCGAGTACAAGCTGCCGGATGACCTGCAGGAACACTATCCCCAGCCCGAAGAAGACCCAGAGGCCGACGAAAACACCGTCTACTGATGTCATGAAGGACTCAGACCTCCGCTATTTCGATGATTCCAAGCCGGTGTGTCAGTGCGATATTGCGCAATGCGAAATGTGCCAGCACTTCAAGGGCAAGCGGAGCTGCGCGGCTTTCGATCAGATCCCGGATGCGATCTGGGACAACAAGTTTGACCACCGGCAGCCCCATGCCGGCGATAAGGGTATCCGCTTCGAATGGCGCCACGACATCCGGCCACCGGCCGGCGCCTAGTCGCGGGAAGTTAGCGTGATGGGGATACGAGTGGGGATACGTGGTGGCCCGCGCACAAGGACCATCACAGAATCAATCAGTTAGCAGAGAGTTCGGGTCCTCTCCTGGCACCAAACAAACCGGCGGCAGCCGGTTTTTTTGTGCGCGAAACCATGCACTTAGCCGGCTTTCGGGTACCGCGGGGCGCAGCTCAGTCAAGTGGATGCCGCAGGATGATGGTATCGGCACGATCCGGGCCGGTGGAGATGATGTCGATCGGTGTGCCGGTGATTTCGGCGATGCGCGCAAGGTAAGCGCGCGCGTTCTTCGGCAGGTCGGCTTCGCGGCGCACACCGACGGTGGACTCCCGCCAGCCCGGCATGTCTTCGTAGATCGGCTGGCATTCGCTCAGCGCCTCGGCGCCCAGCGGCGGCTGGTCCAGCGTCCTGCCGCCGGAACTGTAGCCGACGCACAGGCGGATGGTGTCCAGCCCGTCGAGCACGTCCAGCTTGGTGATGCACAGCCCGGACAGCGAGTTGTTGAAGATCGAGCGCCGCGCCGCCACTGCGTCGAACCAGCCACAGCGTCGTGGCCGGCCGGTGGTGGAGCCGAACTCGTTGCCACGCGTCGCCAGATATTTGCCGACGTCGTCGGTGAGCTCGGTCGGGAACGGCCCGGAGCCTACACGCGTGGCATAGGCCTTGATGATGCCCAACACATAGTCCAGCTCGCGCGGACCGACACCGGTGCCGGTGGCGGCGCCGCCGGCGGTGGTGTTGCTGGAGGTGACGTAGGGATAGGTGCCGTGGTCCACGTCCAGCATCGCGCCCTGCGCGCCTTCGAACAGGATGCTGTCGCCGCGCACGGTGGCGTGCATCAGCACCTCGGTGACGTCGCAGGCCAGTGGCTTGAGCACTTCGGCATGCGCCATCGAATCGTCCAGCAGCTTCTGGAAATCCACCGGCGCCTCGCCGAAATACTTCTGCAGCACGAAGTTGTGGTAGTCCAGCGCCTCGCCCAGCTTGGCGGCGAAGCGCTCGCGGAAGAACAGGTCGGCCACGCGCAGCGCGCGGCGCGCCACCTTGTCCTCGTAGGCCGGCCCGATGCCGCGGCCCGTGGTGCCGATCTTGCCGGCGCCCTTGGCCTTCTCGCGCGCCACGTCGAGGCGCACGTGGTAGGGCAGGATCAACGGGCAGGCCAGACTGATGCGCAGGCGCTCGCGCACCGGCACGCCGCGCACCTCCAGCCCCTGCATCTCCTTGATCAGGGCCTCGGGCGACAGCACCACGCCGTTGCCGATCAGGCACTGCACGCCCTCGCGCAGGATGCCGGAGGGGATCAGGTGCAGCACCGTCTTCTCGCCGCCGATCACCAGCGTGTGGCCGGCGTTATGGCCGCCCTGGAAACGCACCACGACACCGCAGCGATCGGTCAGCAGGTCGACGATCTTGCCTTTGCCCTCATCGCCCCACTGGCTGCCGATCACGACAACGTTCTTGCCCATCGCTGAATCCGACTCCGAATTAACGCTTGGATGACTTGCCGCGCGCCAGCTGCAGCAGCATGGCCAGGTCGGCGCTGAACCCCGTGGCGGGACGCGCACGCCCGAACACCCGGCCGGCGGCGTCATAGCGGCCGCCGCGCGCGATCTCGCGTCCCTGCCCCGGCGCGAAGGCCGCGAACACGATGCCGGTCTTGTAGCGGTAGCCGCGCAGCTCGGCGAGGTCCACGTGCAGCGGCACTTTCGGCGCCTTCTTCGTCAGGCGCTCGGCCATGCGCTCGACCGTATCCAGCGCCGCTGCCACCGGCCGGCCCGCGCCCTTCAGCTGGCTGCGTGCCCGCGCCAGCACCGAGACGTCGCCGTTGAGGTCGATCAGCGCCTCGAGCCAGGCGGCGGTCCTGGCCGCCGGCCGGTGCGTGCGCAGGAAGTCTTCCAGGTCCGGCCGCGACTTGCGCTGCAGGACGCCGAACAGCGTTTCTTCCTGCTCCCCGCTGAAACCGGCCCCGGCCGCGAGCGCGCGATAGATGCCGACATGGCCGAGGTCGAGATAGGGCTTGCGCAGGCCGCAGAGCGCCAGCGTCTCGAGCATCAGCAGGACGATCTCGAGGTCGCCCTCGATGCCCGGCTCGCCGAACAGCTCCACGCCCACCTGCAACGGGCAACGTGACCCGCCCAGCCCGTCCGGCAGCGCGCGCAGCACGGTGCCGATGTAGCACAGCCGCGCCGGACCGGCGGTCTTGAGCCGGCTGGCGTCGATGCGCGCCGCCTGCGGCGTCATGTCGGCGCGCACGCCCATCAGGCGGCCGCTCAGCTGGTCGGTCAGCTTGAAGGTCTGCAGCTCGAGGTCATGCCCGGCGCCGGTCAGCAGCGAGTCCAGGTACTCGATCAGCGGCGGGACGATCAGCTGGTAGCCGCGCCTGCGGTAGAGGTCGAGCAGCCGCCGGCGCATGGCCTCCAGGCGCCATGACTCGGGCGGCAGGATTTCCTCCACGCCCTCGGGCAGCAGCCAGCGGTCAGTTCCCATGACAAAACGGCCTTTTCCAGCGCAAACGGGGGGTTATTGGCGCAGCAAGTGTAGCAGGACGAGGCCGCTGCCGACCGCCACCGCGCCGGCGATGCGCAGGCTGCGGTTGTCCAGCCGGGCGATTTCCGCGATGACGGCCTTCCAGCGCTCTGGCGCCAGCAGCGGCCACAGGCCCTCGATGACCAGCACCAGGCACAGGGCCCGCAGCAGATCGAGCCAGAGCGGGGACATCTAGCGCCCGCCGGCTGGCGGATTGAAGTAGCGGAAGAACTCGCCCTCCGGCTCCAGCACCAGCACGTCGTCCTTGCTGCGCAGAGTATTCTGGTAAACCGCGAGGCTGCGATAGAAGCTGTAGAACTCGGGGTTGCGGCCGTAGGCGCGGGCGTAGATCTCGGCTGCCTCGGCATCGCCCTGGCCACGGATCTTCTCCGCCTCGCGATAGGCCTCGGCCAGGATGACCTCGCGCTGCCGGTCGGCGTCGGCGCGGATCCTTTCCGCGGCCTCGTCACCGCGCGCGCGCAGGTCGTTGGCCACGCGCTTGCGCTCCGACTCCATGCGCTCATACACCGAGCGCGTGACCTGGTCGGGCAGGTCGATGCGCTTGATGCGCACGTCCACCACCTCGATGCCCATGTCGGCCAGCTGCGGGTTGGCTGCCGTGGCCAGCTTCTTCATGATCTCGGTGCGCTCGCCCGACACCGCCTGCTGCACGGTGCGCGCGCCGAACTCGTCGCGCAGGCCGCCCTTGATGATCTTGGACAGCCGGTCCAGCGCCTTGGCCTCGTCGCCGCCGGTGGCGCGGAAATAGCTGCCGACGTCCTTGATACGCCATTTAACGAAGAAGTCCACCACCAGGTTCTTCTTTTCCAGCGTCAGGAAGCGTTCTTCCTTGTTATCGAGTGTCAGGATGCGGCCATCGAAGCGCCGCACCTCGTCGATCACCGGCCACTTCAGGTGCAGGCCGGGCGCGTAATCGGTGCCCTTGATCTTGCCGAGCTGGACGACGACAACCTTCTCGCGCTCGTCCACGGTGAAGGCGGACCCGAACACCAGACCGACGACGGCAATGGCCAGGAACAGGAGACTGAGCTGCCGTGGCGTCATGGCTTACCTCCCGCGGCCGCGGTAATCGTTGGCGGGGGCCGCCGGCGCGGGACGCGCGGCCGGTGCCGGAACCTGCGCCGCCGCATCGTCCGCCGGCGCGGCCGGCGCCTGGCGCATCAGCTGATCGACGGGCAGGTACAGCAGCTGGTTGCCGCTGTCGCTGTCGACCACGATCTTGCTGGTATTGGCGAGCACGGATTCCATCGCGTCGAGATAGAGCCGTTTGCGCGTGACCTGGGGGGCACGCTCGTACTCGGCGCTCAGTGCCACGAAGCGGTCGGCCTCGCCCTTGGCACGCTCGACCACGCGGCTGCGGTAGGCTTCCGCCTCGGCAATCTGGCGCGCCGCCTCACCCCGAGCGATCGGCAGGATGGCGTTGGCATAGGCCTCGGCCTCGTTTTTCTTCTTGACCTCGTCCTCGCGCGAGCGCGTGACGTCGTCGAAGGCCGGCTGCACCGGATCCGGCGGCTGCACGTCCTGCAGCGTCAGTGTCGTGACCAGCAGGCCGGAGGCATAGGCATCGAGCCGATCCTGCAGAATGTTCTGGGTCTGCTGCGCGACCTCGACGCGGCCCTCGCTCAGTACGAAGTCCACCTTGCTTTTGCCCACGACCTCGCGCACTGCGCTCAGCATAGCTTCACGCAGCGTGAACTCCGGGTCGCGCAAGCGGAACAGGTAGTTCTCCGCATCGCTCACGCGGTACTGCACTGCCAGCTCGACGCTGACGATGTTCTCATCCTGGGTCAGCATCACCGCACGATCGGACAGCGACTGAACCTGGTCGACGTTGACCTTCTCGACACGCTGAATGGGATAAGGCAGATGCCAGTGCGGCCCCGGACCGGTGGTGGCGACATGCTTGCCGAACTGCAGCACCACCCCGCGCTCGGCCGGCTGGATGATGTACATGCCCGACAGGATCCAGATCACGCCCACGGCTGCGGCGATCGCCAGCGCACTGAAGCGCCCCTCGCGGCCCGGTCCGCCACCGATGCCGCCGCGCAGGCGGCGCAGCAGCGTTTCGAAATCCGGCGGCCGCGGCCCCCGGGACGACCTGCTCCAGGGATCCTTGCCGTTACCGGGTTCATTCCAGCCCATGCTCAGTGTCCTGTCACGCCGCGTGCCTGCTTGCGCGGGCAAGTGTACTGGATACCTTCCTGCCGAAACAGCCGTTCCATCTGCGCGCGCGGCAAGGCAATGCGCAGGCGCGAACCCCCCGTCGTGTCGGCCGTCTCTTGCCGCACGGCGCCCAAGGCGAACAGCCGAGCGCGCAGCCGGCCAGCGGCCGCCGGCAGGACGAGTTCGCGCTCCTCGATGTCCGGGTAGAAACGCTCGACCAGGGCCGCACGCAAAAGCTCCAGACCGGCGCCGCTCACCGCCGACAGATACACGCGCCGCACCTGCCCACCCTCGTCGCGCTCCAGCCGCGGCTGCGCACCCTCGATCAGGTCGATCTTATTGAATACCTCGATCTGGGGCACCTCCGCGGCGCCGATTTCTTCCAGCACTGTCCGCACCTGGCGGATACGCTCCATGCGCTCGGAATCCGCGGCGTCCACCACGTGCAGCAGCAGCTGCGCCTGGCGCGTCTGCTCGAGTGTGGCGTGAAAGGCCTCGACCAGGTCGTGCGGCAGGTCGCGGATGAAACCGACCGTGTCGGCGAGAATGACGTTTTCGCCCGCACCCAGCGGCAGGCGACGTAGGGTTGGGTCGAGCGTGGCGAACAGCTGGTCGGCAGCATAGGCCTGAGCGCCCGTGAGGCGGTTGAACAACGTACTCTTGCCGGCGTTGGTATAACCCACCACCGAGACGGCGGGAATCTCGGCCTTGCGCCGCGCCGCGCCGCTGGTGCTGCGCTGGCGCCGCACCTTGTCCAGCCGGTCCTTGAGCCGCTTGATGCGGTCGCCGATCAGGCGCCGGTCGGTTTCCAGCTGGGTTTCGCCGGGACCGCGCAGGCCGATGCCGCCTTTCTGCCGCTCCAAGTGCGACCAGCCACGCACCAGACGTGTGGCCAGATGCTGCAGCTGCGCCAGTTCCACCTGCAGCTTGCCTTCGTGCGAGCGCGCGCGCTGCGCGAAGATGTCGAGGATCAATCCGGTGCGATCCAACACCCGGCATTGCAGCAGCTTTTCCAGGTTGCGCTCCTGGCTGGGTGACAGATCATGGTTGAACACCACCAGCTCGGCGCGGTGCGCGGCCACGGCAGCGGCGATCTCGGCGGCCTTGCCGCTGCCGGCAAAGTATTTGGCGTCGGGCACTTCGCGGCGACCGCCGAGCGCGGCCAGAATCTCCGCGCCGGCCGAGCGGGCGAGTTCGACGAACTCGGCCTGGGCCTGGGCGTAGTGCGTACCGGGAAACTCGAGGTGGACCAGAACGGCCCTCTGGCCGCCCCGGGGGCGCTCAAACATCCGCGCCTCTTGCAGAGTCAGTCTGCAGCGCTGTCACCCTCACCGGCAGAGATCGAGACGTTGCGCGCCGGCACCACCGTCGAGATGGCGTGCTTGTATACCATCTGGTTGACGCTGTTGCGCAGCAGCACCACGAACTGGTCGAAAGACTCGATCTGGCCCTGCAGCTTGATGCCGTTGACCAGGTAGATCGAGACCGGGATGCGCTCTTTACGCAGGGCGTTCAGGAACGGCTCCTGCAGGGTTTGTCCTTTTGACATGTTGTTCTCCGGCTACCCTTTAAATTTTCGCAATCTGTCCACCAATCAGTGTAACACAGGCCTTTGCCGGTTCAGCCGACCAGGCCGGCCCGATCCAGGTACTGCCGCACCTGCCGGGCCAGTTCCAGCGTGTCGCTGTCGAACCAGGCATCGACCGCCTCCCGCCGCAGCCAGGTCAGCTGGCGCTTGGCGTACTGGCGCGAGGCGTAGATGGCCCGGCTCACTGCTTCGTCCAGACTGAAGTGTCCGTCGAGGTGGAGCCACAGCTGCCGGTAGCCGACGGCGCGCATGGACGGCAGCTCCGGCGACAGGTCGCCGCGCGCGCGCAGGCGCGCCACCTCCGCCAGGAAACCGCGCGCCATCATGCCGTGGAACCGCTGGGCCAGACGCTCCCACAATCGCTCGCGGGACGGCGGTGCCAGCGCCAGCAGGTGCACCGGCCAGGGCAGCGTCGGCCGCGCCGCCGCGTACAGCTCGCTCGGTGTCGCGCCGGTGAGCTCAACGATCTCCAACGCCCGCTGTATGCGCTGGGCGTCGTTGGGGTGGATGCGCGCCGCCGTGCCCGGGTCGCGCACCGCCAGCCGGCGGTGCAACTCCGGCCAGCCGACCGCGGCCGCCTCGGCGCTGAGGCGCGCGCGCAGTTCGGGCGCCGCCGACGGCAGGCTGCTCAAGCCCGCGCGCAGTGCACGGAAATACAGCATCGTGCCCCCCACCAGCAGCGGAATGCGACCCTGCGCATGGATGGCGGCGATCTCGCGCAGCGCATCGGCACGGAAGCGCGCCGCGGAATAGGTTTCGGCGGGGTCGCAGATGTCGATCAGCCGGTGCGGCGCCTGCACCAGTACCTCCGGCGACGGCTTGGCGGTGCCGATATCCATGCCACGGTACACCATGGCCGAGTCCACGCTGACGATGTCGAAAGGAAGACTTTGCGTCAGCGCCACGGCCAGATCGGTCTTGCCCGAGGCGGTCGGCCCCATCAGGAACACCACCGGCGGGCGGGCGTCGGCCGCTGTGCCCATGCAATGCTCAGCGGCCGCGCAGGAACAGGCGGTCGAGCTCGGCCAGGTCCACCTGCACCCAGGTCGGGCGGCCGTGGTTGCACACGCCGGCGCGCTCGGTGCGCTCCATGTCGCGTAGCAGACGATTCATTTCCTCGGCGGTGAGCCGGCGGTTGGCACGCACGGCGTTGCGGCAGGCCATGTTGCCGAGGATACGGTCCTGGAGCTGCTGCAGCCGCGCCGCACTGCTCTCGCCGTCGAGATCGGCCAGCACGTCGCGTGCCAGCTGCGCGGCGTCCTCGCCCTGCAGCAGCGCCGGCACGGCACGCACGCGCAGGCTCTGCGGGCCGCTGCGGTCCAGCTCCAGCCCCATCGCTGCCAGCGTGGTGGCATGCCGTTCGGCCAGCTCGGCATGCGCGGCACTCACGGCCACGGTCTGGGGCACCAGCAACGGCTGGCTGCGCACGCGGCCCTGCGCCAGGTCGCGCTTCATCGCCTCATACAGGACGCGCTCGTGCGCGGCGTGCATGTCCACCAGCACCAGGCCCTGCGCGTTCTGCGCCAGGATGAAGACCCCGTGCAGCTGCGCAAGGGCAAACCCGAGCGGCGGGGC
>DATLYR010000004.1 GCA_035574475.1 Nevskiales bacterium
GCGCCGGTTCCGGCGCAACCTGCGGAACTGCCGCCGGCGCCGGCCCTGCCGGAAGCGCCGGACGCTGCACAGTGATCACCCTCGCCGGTGCCGCTTTCAACCGGCACCGGCAGCCCGCCGGGCGAGCCTAGGACATGCGGATGTGGTGGAACTGGTAGACACGCTATCTTGAGGGGGTAGTGGCGAAAGCCGTGAGAGTTCGAGTCTCTCCATCCGCACCAACCCAGCCAGGATCCCGGGCTGCACGATGACCATGATGTTTGCCTCCCTGCTCACGTTCATGGCCGCCGCGGCCGTGGGGGTGGGCGCCGGGCTGCGCCGCCGTCGTCGCGCCCGGGCCGTGGCCCGGGCCATGCCCCGGACGGAGCCCTTGCGTTGCCCGGTCTGCGACGCCCGCCACGGCAGCGGTGGCGATCGCGGCTGAAACGGCAAAATTCTTTCGTACCAAGCGACTTACGGCGGATTTTTACGCTTTTGCCCTTGCAAATGCGCGCTCATGTGTCTACTATTGCGCCTCGCCGGGTGCGGGGTGGAGCAGTCTGGCAGCTCGTCGGGCTCATAACCCGAAGGTCGTAGGTTCAAATCCTACCCCCGCTACCAACTCGCTTTTGTAAGGAAAGCCCCGCATAGGGGCTTTTTTGTTCCCCCGGGCAGCCGGGATGAGTGTTGAGCATGGCATTGCAGGAACGGGTGCAGGCGCTGCTGGAGCCGCTGGTCGAGGGCCTCGGCTACGAACTGGTATGCCTGGAGTTGCACGGTTCTGGCGCGCATGCGTTGTTGCGGCTTTATATCGATGCACCGCAGGGCATCGGACTGGACGATTGCGAGCGGGTCAGCCGTGAGGTGAGCGCTGCGCTGGACGTGGCCGACCCGATCAGCGGCAGCTACCGGCTCGAGGTGTCCTCGCCGGGGCTGGACCGGCCGCTGGCCAAGCCGGAGCATTTCCGGCGCTTTGCCGGACGTCAGGCGAAGCTGCAGCTGCGCGCGCCGCTCAACGGCCGCCGCCGGTTCGCCGGGCGGCTGCTGGGGCTGGAACAGGACGAGGTGGTGATCGAGGTCGACGGCAGCCCCTGGCGGCTGCCGCTGCAGCAGGTCGAGAAGGCGCGGCTGGTGCCCGAGCACGACCGCTGAACGACCGCCAATTTAGTGACAGAGTGACGCAGGTATGAACAAGAACGTACTGCTTGTGGTGGATGCCGTCTCCAACGAGAAGGGCGTCGACAAGGAAATCATCTTCGAGGCGATCGAGGCCGCGCTCGCCTCGGCCACGCGCAAGCGCCACGGCGATGACATCGAAGTGCGGGTGGCCGTGAACCGCGAGTCGGGCGAGTACAGCACCTTCCGCCGCTGGCTGGTGCTCGAGGACGGCGCCGAGATGGAGTCCGCCAACCGGCAGGTGTACCTGTCCGAGGCGCGCGCCAAGCATCCCGAGATCCAGCCGGGCGAATTCATCGAGCAGCCGATGGAATCGGTCGAGTTCGGCCGCATCGCGGCACAGGCGGCCAAACAGGTCATCGTGCAGAAGGTGCGCGAGGCCGAGCGTGCCCAGGTGGTGGCCGCCTACAAGCCGCGCATCGGCGAGCTGATCACCGGTCTGGTCAAGCGCATCGAGCGTGGCAGCGTGATCCTGGACCTGGGTGGCAATGCCGAGGCGATCATCCCGCGCGAGGAGGTCATCCCGCGCGAACCGATGCGTACCGGCGACCGCGTGCGTGGATACCTGTACGACGTGCGCCCCGAGCCACGCGGCCCGCAGCTGTTCGTCAGCCGCACCTCACCGAAGTTCCTGATCGAGCTGTTCAAGCTCGAGGTGCCGGAAGTCGGCCAGGGTCTGATCGAGCTCAAGGGTGCGGCGCGCGACCCGGGCCTGCGTGCCAAGGTCGCGGTACAGGCCAAGGACAAGCGCATCGACCCGGTCGGTGCCTGCGTCGGCATGCGCGGTTCGCGTGTGCAGAGCGTGTCCAACGAGTTGGCTGGCGAGCGTATCGACATCGTGCTGTGGGACGAGAACCCGGCCCAGTTCGTAATCAACGCGATGGCGCCTGCGGAAGTCGAATCCATCGTCGTGGACGAAGACAGCCATAGCATGGACATTGCCGTGGTCGAGGACAAACTGGCCCAGGCCATCGGTCGCGGCGGCCAGAACGTGCGCCTGGCCTCGGAGCTGACCGGCTGGACCCTCAACGTCATGACCGAAACCGAGGCCGAGGCCAAGAGCGAGGCCGAGGGTGAGGCGCTGCAGAAGATGTTCATCGAGCAGCTCAATGTCGATGAGGAAGTGGCCGCAGTCTTGGTCAACGAGGGCTTCTCCTCGGTCGAGGAGATTGCCTACGTGCCGACCGAGGAACTACTCAAGGTCGAGGAGTTCGACGAGGCGATCGTCGAGGAGCTGCGCAACCGCGCCCGCGATGCGCTGCTCACCAAGGCCATCGCCAAGGCCGAAAAGGTCGATGCCCGTCTCGAGCCTGAACTGCTCGAAGTCGAGGGCATGGATGAGGACACGGCCGAGAAGCTGGCCGAGGCCGGCATCATCACGCGCAATGCGCTCGCCGAACTGGCTACGGACGAACTGGTCGAGATGACGGGCCTGGAAGAGGAGCGCGCCAGCAACCTGATCATGGCGGCGCGCGCGCACTGGTTCACCCCCAAGCAAAACGAGACACAACAGGCCTGAGTCTGAGCGGAGAGTCAGCAGAATGGCGCAAGTTACGGTCAAGCAGCTCGCCGACGAGGTCGGCACCCCGGTCGACCGGCTCCTCACCCAGCTGGCGGAGGCCGGCGTCGCGGTCAAAGATGCCAGCTCGCCGATCGGCGACGCCGACAAGCTCAAGCTGCTGACCTATCTGCGCACGCGTGGTACCGCTGGTCAGGCGACGGACACGGTGCCGGTCGCCGAACCCAAGAAAATCACGCTCAAGCGCAAGAGTACCAGCGAGATCAAGCTCAGTGCCGGCCGTGGCGGCGGCAAAGCCAAGACGGTGAGTGTCGAGGTGCGCAAGAGGCGCATCTACGTCAAGCGTACGGAGCTGCCTGAGGGGGACGAAGCTGACGCTCCACAGACGGCTGCCGCCGAGACGGCCACGACCACCGTGCCGGAGGCAGCCCCTGCCGCACCGGAAGCGCCCCCGGATGGACATCCGGAGGTGCACATCACCGAGGCCGCACAGAAATTGGCCGACGCGGAGGTTGCACGCGAGGCGGCCGAACAGGCCCGGCGTCAGGCCGAGGCGGAAACGGAGCGCAAGCCGGCCGAGGGTGGCGCTATCCGGCCGCCCATGTCGGACACGCGCAAGCGTGTGCTCGAGAACCTCGAGCGGGCCAAACAGCGTTATCGGGCCGACGAGGAGCCGCGCGAGCGCAGCGAGCGCGAAGGCGCGTTGCATCTGGCAGCCGGCAAACATGCCAAGCGCAAGAAGAAGACCAAGCCACACCGCGGGCCGGTACAAGTCGACACGCAGCACGGTTTCGTTGCGCCCACCGCGCCGATCGTGCGCGAGGTGCCGGTGCTCGAAGTCCAGACCGTCGGCGAACTGGCCCAGAAGATGGCGGTGAAAGCGCCAGAGCTGATCAAGGCGCTCATGAAGCTGGGGGTACTCGCGACCATCAACCAGTCGATCGACCGCGACACCGCGACCCTGGTCGTGGAGGAACTCGGCCACAAGCCGAAGCAGATCGATGACAGCGATGTCGAAGCCGTGCTGCTGCAGGGTGCGGTCAGCAATGTCGAGCAGGCCGAGCAGCGGCCGCGCCCGCCGGTCGTGACCATCATGGGCCATGTCGATCACGGCAAGACCTCGCTGCTGGACTATATCCGGCGAACGCGTGTCGCCGAGGGCGAGGCCGGTGGCATCACCCAGCACATCGGCGCCTACCACGTCAAAACGCCGCGCGGCACCATTACCTTCCTGGATACTCCTGGCCATGCTGCCTTCACCAAGATGCGCGCCCGTGGCGCGCAGCTGACCGACGTCGTGGTGCTGGTGGTGGCTGCCGACGATAGCGTGATGCCACAGACCAGGGAAGCGATCCAACACGCACGTGCCGCCAAGGTGCCGATCGTGGTCGCCATCACCAAGATCGACAAGCACGAGGCAAAGCCGGACAAGGTCAAGAATGATCTGTTGTCGGAAGAACTGGTGGTCGAGGACTTCGGCGGCGATATCCAGTGCGTCGGTGTGTCCGCCCACACCGGGCAGGGCGTGGACGATCTGCTGGAGAAGATTCTCCTGCAGGCGGAGCTGCTAGAGCTCAAGGCACCGGTCGACGTGCCCGCACAGGGCGTGGTGGTCGAGTCGAGCCTGGAAAAAGGCCGTGGTCCGGTCATCACCGTGCTGGTCAAGAAGGGTACCCTGCGCCAAGGTGATGTGCTGCTGGCGGGCCCGTACTTCGGCCGCGTGCGTGCGCTGTTCGACGACATGGGCAAGCCCCTCAAGGCGGTTGGCCCGTCCATCCCGGCAGTGGTGCTGGGTCTGAACGGTACCCCGGATGCCGGTGATGAGATCATCGTGCTGGCCGACGAGCGCAAGGCGCGCGAAGTGGCGCAGTTCCGAGAGAGCCGCCTGCGCGAGAGCAAGCTGGCCGCGCAGCAGGGCACGCGTCTCGACCTGTTTGCACAGATGGGCGAGGGGCAGGCCGTGCGCGAGCTCAACATCCTGCTCAAGACCGATGTGCAGGGCAGCGCCGAAGCGCTGTCGGAGGCGCTGGTCAAGCTGTCGACCGACGAGGTCAAGGTCAAGATCGTATCCGCCAGCGTCGGCGGTATCAGCGAGTCGGACGTGGACCTGGCGCTGGCCTCGAAGGCCATCATCGTCGGTTTCAACGTGCGTGCCGACAGCGTCGCGCGCAAGGCGATCCAGGAAAGCGGTGTGGATGTGCGCTACTACAGCATCATCTACGACGTGATCAACGACGTGAAGGACGCCATGTCCGGCCTGCTCGGTACCGAGACACGCGAGCAAATGGTCGGCCTGGCGGAAGTGCGCGAAGTGTTCCGCTCCTCGCAGTTCGGCAACATCGCCGGCTGCCTGGTGGTCGAGGGTCAGGTGCGTCGCGGCCTGCCGATCCGCGTACTGCGCGACAACGTGGTGATCTACGAAGGCGAACTCGAGTCGCTGCGCCGGCACAAGGATGACGTCAGCAAGGTCGAGGCCGGGACCGAGTGCGGTATCGGCGTCAAGAACTACAACGATGTCAAGGTCGGCGACCAGATCGAGGTCTTCGAGCGTATCCAGGTCAAGCGTTCGGTCGCCTGATCCAAGCTGCGCCGCCGCATGCCCAAAGATTTTCCTCGCACGCGCCGCGTCGGCGACCAGATCCAGCGCGAGCTGTCGCAACTGATTCGCACGGAGCTGAAGGATCCGCGCGTGCGCCTGGTGACCGTGACCGAAGTGCAGGTGAGCCGCGACCTGGAACATGCCAAGGTTTTCGTCAGCGTGCTGGGTTCCGATGACGCCACTGCGGCGGTCACTGCACTGACCCATGCAGCGGGCCATCTGCGTCGCCTGCTGGGGCGCGAGATGCGCCTGCGCGTCCTACCGGAACTGCAGTTCGTGGAGGACCGGGTGCTGGTGGAAGGCAGCCGCCTGTCGGCCCTGATCAGCCAGGCCGTGGCCGAGGATGCCAAACACTATCAGCAACAGGGTGACGATAAGGACTGAGCGCGACCCCGCGCTCTGACCGTCCTCCGCCCGGAACCCGCATGCCAGGCCCTGCACGAAAAGGTCGTCCTGTCGACGGTATCCTGTTGCTGGACAAGCCGGCAGGCTTGTCCTCGAACGCTGCCCTGCAGCGGGCCAGACACCTTTTCAATGCCCAGAAGGCCGGACATACCGGCAGCCTGGATCCGCTGGCCACCGGGCTGCTGCCGGTTTGTTTCGGCGAAGCCACCAAGGCCTCGGCCTACCTGCTCGATGCCGACAAGCGCTATCGCGTGACCGTGCGCCTGGGGCGCCAAACCACTACCGGCGACGCTGAGGGGGATGTCCTGCGCGAGCTGCCTGTGCCGGTGCTCGAGTGCGCACGCATCGAGCACAGCCTGCGGCGCTTCACCGGCCAGATCCGTCAGGTACCGCCGATGCACTCGGCGCTCAAGCACCAGGGGCGGCGGCTGTATGAACTGGCCCGGGCCGGGCAGTCGGTCGAGCGCGCACCGCGCTGTGTGTACGTTCACCAGATCAGGCTGCTGGGCGTCGAGAAGGATCTGATCGATTTGGAGGTGCATTGCTCCAAGGGGACATACGTCCGCGTCCTGGCCGAGGATCTGGCTGCAGACTTGGGCACCTGCGGCCATGTGGAACGCCTGCGACGGCTGGCGGTTGGCCCGTTCCGGGGCGAGGACATGCTCGGCTTCGAACGTCTGCAGCAGCTGGCGGCGGAGGGGCCGGAGACGCTGGATCGCGTCCTGCTGCCGGTGGTGGCAGCCTTTACCGGCTGGCCCAGCGCTGAGCTGGACGCCGACAGCGCCTGGTACCTGCAACGCGGCCAGCCGGTGCAGGTAGCGCGGGCGCCGCGCCAAGGACTGCTCTGTCTGTATGGGCCGGGCCGGCGACTGCTGGGGGTGGGCGAGGTGCTGGAGGATGGCCGCATCGCCCCACGCCGGTTGCTGCGGCAGCCGCCTGGCTAAAGACCCGGAACCTCCAGATTCTTCTTGTGATTCAGGCGTCTCGCGGCTAGAATACGCGGCCTAAATCAACGACCTGAACGAAAAGAGCGTCTCGTAGGAGTTTGCAATGCCTTTGAACAACGAGCAGAAGCGCGACGTCATCGCCAAGCATCAGCGCGGCAAAACCGATACCGGCTCGCCTGAAGTACAGGTGGCCCTGCTGTCGGCGCGCATCAACCAGTTGGGTGAGCACTTCGAAAGGAACAAGGCCGACCACCACTCGCGCCGCGGCCTGCTCAAGATGGTCAACCGCCGCCGCAAGCTCCTGGACTACCTGAAAGGTCGGGACCCGAACCGCTACCAGGCCATCGTCAACGAACTCGGTCTGCGCCGCTAACCGCGGCGTTTTCTTTTTCCAGCGGTTCTCACAGAGGTATCCCGCCGTGTCCTATTTCCTGAAGAGCGTCAAGAAAACCTTTTCCTACGGCCCGCACGCCGTCACCCTGGAGACCGGCGAGATCGCCCGCCAGGCCGGCGGCGCGGTGCTGGTCAGCTGCGACGACACCGTGGTGCTGGTCACTGCGGTCGGCCGCAAGGACGTCAAGCCGGGCGTGGACTTCTTCCCGCTCACGGTCAATTACCAGGAACGCACCTACGCCGGCGGCAAGATCCCCGGCGGCTTCTTCAAGCGCGAGGGTCGTCCGGCCGAGCGCGAGACCCTGACCTCCCGCCTGATCGACCGTCCCCTGCGACCGCTGTTTCCCAAGGGCTTTCGCAATGAGGTGCAGGTCGTCGCCACGGTGATGTCCATCAATCCCGAGGTGGCCAGCGACATCCCGGCCATGCTGGGCGCCTCGGCCGCACTGGCCCTGTCCGGCCTGCCGTTCCAAGGCCCGATCGGGGCTGCCCGCGTCGGCTATGCCAACGGCCAGTACCTGCTCAACCCGACTGCCACCCAGATGGAAAGCTCCCAGCTGGACCTGGTCGTCGCCGGCACGGCGGACGCCGTGCTGATGGTCGAATCCGAAGCCAAGCAGCTGCCGGAGGACGTGATGCTGGGTGCGGTGCTGTTCGGGCACGAGCAGATGCAGGTCGCGATCAGGGCCATCAACGAGCTCGTGGCCGAGGCGGGTAAACAGCCCTGGGAGATGCCGTCGGAAGCCGAAGACGAGGCGCTCGAGCGGGCCGTGGCTGCGGCCGCACGGGCGGATATCGAAGCCGCCTACCGCATCCAGGAGAAACAGGCGCGTACCGACCGCCTCAACGAGATCCGCAGCGCCTTGCTCGCCCAGCTGGCACCGGACGGCGGCCAGTGGAGTGCCGATGCCGTCAAGACCGCGATGGCCAAGCTGGAAAAGACCATCGTGCGTCAACGTATCATCAAGGGCGAGCCGCGCATCGACGGCCGCGACACCAAGACCGTGCGGCCGATCTGTATCCGTACCGCTGTGCTGCCGCGCACCCATGGCTCTGCGCTGTTCACGCGCGGCGAGACGCAGGCGATCGTGGTCACCACCCTGGGCACCGGGCGCGACGCGCAAATCATCGACGCGGTGGAGGGCGAGTACAAGCAGCCGTTCATGCTCCACTACAACTTCCCGCCGTACTCGACCGGCGAGACCGGCATGATGGGTTCGCCCAAGCGCCGCGAGATCGGCCACGGCAACCTGGCCAAGCGCGCGCTGGCCGGTGTCATGCCGGACCTGGAGAAGGAATTCCCGTACGTCGTGCGCGTGGTGTCCGAGATCACCGAATCCAACGGCTCGAGCTCCATGGCAACCGTCTGCGGCGCCTCACTGTCGCTGATGGACGCAGGCGTCCCGATCAAGGCGGCGGTGGCCGGTGTGGCGATGGGACTGATTAAGGAAGACAGTGGGTTTGCCGTGTTGACCGACATTCTCGGTGACGAGGACCACCTCGGCGACATGGACTTCAAGGTGGCGGGCACCGCCACCGGCGTGACCGCGCTGCAGATGGACATCAAGATCAAGGGCATCACCCGCGAGATCATGGAAGTGGCGCTGAAGCAGGCCCGTGAGGGCCGCCTGCACATCCTCGGCAAGATGAACGAAGTCATCGCTGCGCCGCGCAGCGAGATGTCGCAGTGGGCGCCGCGTATCTTCACCATCAAGATCAACCCGGAGAAGATCCGTGATGTGATCGGCAAAGGCGGTGCCACCATCCGCGCCATTACCGAGGAAACCGGCACTACCATCGACATCGACGACGACGGCACCATCCGCATCGCCGCCGTGGACAAGGGCGCGGCCGACGCCGCGATCAAGCGCATCGAACAGCTCACCAAGGAAGTGCAGGTAGGCGAGATCTATCGCGGCAAGGTCGTTCGTCTGATGGACTTCGGGGCTTTCGTGAGCATCCTGCCGGGCAAGGACGGCCTGGTGCACATTTCGCAGATCTCGGATGAGCGCGTCGAGAATGTGTCGGACAAGCTGTCCGAGGGCGACGACGTCTGTGTCAAGGTGCTGGAAGTGGACAAGCAGGGCCGCATCCGTCTGAGCATGAAGGCAGTGAACGAGGCCGAACGCGCCAAGATCAAGGCTTAGACGCTCTGCGATCGGCTTCTCCTTTCGGTACCGTGTACGCGCGCCCACTTCCATCGAACGAGAGCCTGTTGCGAAGCCCCAAAAAAAGAGCCCCCTGGGGAGGGGGCAAGGTGCGAGAAAGGCCTGGCGGCCTTTCGGAGGAGACGTTGAGAAAGGGCCCCGGTGGGCCTTTTCTTTTTGCAGGCAACTGGTGCCCGCCAGCTATGTTGCAGCGCAGTATAAGTATCACTTACCTATATGTCAATAGGCAGGGAAGCGTGGTATCGGCAAAAAGTGATAACCGACGCGACAGCCTATAAAAATATTTTTATTATTCAATAAGATGCTGTTGAGCTCGGCGAGGCCTGCGCCGCTGGCGGGCAGTCGACGCTATTCCTGCGATTCGCTACGGCTACGGGAAAGGTTCTTGAGGAATTCCTTGCGGATCGACTTCCAGATCGGAAGCTGCTGGCGGGAGATGTCACGGAGGGTCTGCAGGGGGGTGTTGCTGTGCAGCAGCTGGCGCAGGTTGTCGATGAACTGCTGTTGCTGCTCGGCGAAGGAGCGCAGGCTGAGCTCGAGGTAGCGGCTGATGCTGGGTTGCATCGAGTCGCCATAGAAGCGGATGAAGCGGGTCAGCACCTCGGTGCTGAAGATCGGGTTGCCGCCTTCCTCCTGCTCGCTGATGACCTGCAGCAGGATGGAGCGGGTGATGTTGCTGCCGTCGCGACTGTCCTGCACCTCGAACTCTACGCCGTCCACCACCAGCTGCCGGATCTCGTCCAGCGTGATGTAGCGGCTGATCTCGGTGTCGTACAGGCGCCGGTTCGGATACTTCTTGATGATCCGCGGCTTGGCGGCAGGCTTGGTCATGCGTGCGTTCGACTGCGGCTTGTCTGCGTTACGGCGGGCATCACCGGCTGATTCTGCCAGAGATGGCCGGTGCTCGCCTAATCGCGCTCGACAGCCAACGCCACGCCCTGTCCACCACCGATGCACAGCGTGGCCAGCCCGCGGCGCGCGCCGCGGCGGCGCATTTCGTGCAGCAGCGTCACCAGCACGCGCGCGCCGGAGGCGCCGATCGGGTGGCCCAGGGCAATGGCGCCGCCGTTCACGTTGACCCTGTCCGGGTCCAGCCCGAGATCCTTGAGCACGCACAGCGATTGCAGGGCGAAGGCTTCGTTGGCCTCCACCAGGTCCAGCTCGCTGGCCTGCCAGCCGGCCTTTTCCAGGCAGCGCAAGCTGGCCGGTACCGGCCCGATGCCGAAGCGGGTGGGCTCCACGGCCGCGCTGGCGTAGGCCCGTATGCGTGCCAGCGGGACGAGGCCCAGCTGTCGGGCGCGGCTTTCGGCCATGACCACAACGGCGGCCGCACCGTCATTGATGCCGGAGGCATTGCCGGCGGTCACGCTGCCGTCCTTGAGGAAGGCCGGCTTGAGCGCCGCCAGTTTCTCGGCCGTGGTACCCGGGCGCGGGTACTCATCGCTGTCCACCACCCGCGGCTCGCCTTTCTTCTGGGGAATGGATATGGGAATGATCTCGTCGCGGAAGCGCGCGGCCCGTTGCGCCGCCTCGGCGCGCTGCTGCGAGGCGGCGGCAAAGGCGTCCTGCGCCGTGCGGCTGATGCCGTACTCGGTGGCCAGGCTCTCGACAATCGCGCCCATGTGCCGTCCGTCGGAGGCTTCCAGCAGGCCGTCGTTGAGCATGCTGTCCACCAGCGCCCAATTGCCCATGCGCTGTCCCTGGCGCGAGCGCGGCAGCAGGTGCGGCGCAGCCGACATGTTTTCCTGGCCGCCGGCAATGACCACTTGGGCGTCACCGGCGCGGATCGCCTGCGCGCCGAGCATCACTGCCTTCAGGCCGGAGCCGCAGACCTTGTTGACCGTGATCGCCGGGACGCTCACCGGCAGGCCGGCGGCGATCAGCGCCTGGCGCGCGGGGTTCTGGCCGCAGCCGGCGGTAACGACCTGCCCCATGATCACTTCGTCGACATCCGCGCCCTTGAGGCCGGTTTTCTCGACCAGCGCGCGGATGACGTGAGCCCCCAGCTGCGGCGCGGAGATCTCGGCCAGTGCGCCGCCGAAGGCGCCTATGGGGGTGCGGGCCGCGGCCACGATCACGACCGGTTCGGACATGGGTTCAGACTCCGGGATGGGGCAGGGAAAACGCGGGAAACGCTCGAAATTATGCCATAGGCGGCGTGGCCAGCTGCAGGCGGCGCGGCACCCGGGCCAGGTCCCAGTGCGCCCGGGCCCAGCACAGCAGCGCGTCGCGTCCGGCATCGGCCAGGTCGCGGGGCGGCTGCTGGCCGAGCAGCTCAAGGCAAAGTTGCAGGGCCATTTCCGGGCGCCGGCCCGCGACCGGGTCCGCGCGGTTCTGCTTGCTCAGCTTGCGCCCGGCCGCATCCGCCAGCACCGGCACGTGCGCATAGGCCGGGGTCGGGTAGCCCAGCCTGTGCTGTAGGTAGAGCTGGCGTGGCGTCGAGCTGAGCAGGTCGGCGCCGCGCACGATCTCGGTGATACCCTGCTCGGCGTCATCCACCACTACCGCCAGCTGGTAGGCATACAAACCGTCCGCGCGCCGCAGGATGAAATCGCCGACCTCCCGGGCCAGCACCTGCCGGCACTCACCCTGGAGGCGGTCGGTGAAGCGCCACTCGTGCGCGTCCACGCGGATGCGCAGCGCGTGCCGCTGCGCGCGCAGCGGCGGGGCATCGCGGCAGGTGCCCGGGTAAACCGGGCCATCGATGCCGGGCCGGCACTCGGCCAGTTCCCGGCGCGTGCAGGTGCAGGGGTAGAGCAGGCCCTGGGCGGCGAGGCACGCAATGGCCGCGGCATACCCGTCATCGCGGGTGCTCTGGTACAGCACCGGCCCGTCCCAGTGCAGGCCGAAGCGTTCCAGCGTGCGCAGGATGTCGTCGGCGTACGCCTGGCGCGCCCGCGGCCGATCAAGATCTTCCATGCGCAGCAGCCAGGCGCCGCCGCTGCGGCGCGCCTGCAGCCAGCTGGCCAGCGCCGCCAGCAGCGAGCCGAGGTGCAGGGGGCCGGTGGGCGAGGGTGCGAAGCGGCCGCGGTAAGCCGCCATCACGGCGCGATGCCGTCCGCGGCGTGGATCGTGCGTGGCTGCGCGTGACCGTTCAGCCGGCGCGTGACGGCGCGCAAGAGCGCGGTGGCACGCAGGCCAAAGTCCGGGTAGCTCAGGAAATGCGCGCGGCCGACCTCGGCGACGGTCAGCCCGTCGGGCTCGATTTCATCCGGGATGAGCACCAGGCCGTCGTTCGGCCCGTAGTCACGCAGTTGCACGTAGGTGAAACGCTTTTCGAACTCGGTGTCGAGGATCGTACCCGAGACGGGCACACCGACGTAGTTGACCACCAGCACATGCTCCGGCAGTCGGATTTCGCTGGCACGCCGCTGGCTGCGTCCTACGCTCAGGCTGCGCAGACCGTCCAGGCCGCCCCAGCCGCGCAGCCGGAACAACGCCTCGGTCGCCCAGGCGACTGGCCAGGCCGTCCACTTGTCGGCCAGCGGACTGCCCCGCAATGCGCCGCAGATGTTCAGCCAGGCCTTCACCGGGCGGGTCTCCTCGGGCTCCAGCAGCCGCCCGAGCGCCATGGCCACTTCCGCGCCGCCTTTACTGCCGCTGACCACGATCAGCGGTCGCCCGTCCCGCAACAGCGGTCGCAGGCCGTCCGCGACCAGGCGTGCGTTGTCCTCGACCGAGCCGTTGTCCAGCAGTTCGATGAGATGATGCTCGATGCCGAAGCGATCGAGCAGAGCGCGCGGCGCCGCCATGTTGGCGCCGGTCCAGGGCTTGGAGCGGTACAGCCAGCCCGGCACGAACACGATCCGGTATTGCCGGTCGATGTCGAGGCCATCCTCGGCTCCGCCGTTCTGCAGCTGTTCGAGTTGCTGGTTGAACGATGCCTGCAGCTCGCGGTTGCGCGGTTCATCCATCAGCGACTTCGCGTAGAACAGTGCCGCGGTATCCACTGAGAACTGTCGTGACAGCGCCGTCAGTTCCGCCACCGTCAGCGGCCGTGCCGGGGCATGCCCGTTGTGCAGCTGGTCCAGGCGTGCATCCCAATCCGGGACCCGGCGCTGGCCGGCGAGGTAGTGCTCGAGGTAGTACTTGGCCAGCGGCGAGTCCACGGTCGTAGTCACGGGCTGTCCGTAAAGCTCGCCGGCGGCCGGCAGGCGCGGCAGGGAGGCGCCACAGGCCGAGAGCAGCAGGAGCAGTGCGGCGGCCGACAGCAGCAGGGGGATACGCGGAAGCAGGTTCACGGGTCTGGGCTCAGGTCGCGTCACGGCTGGCGGACATGTGCTCGAAATCCGCAATCCAACGCCGGCGCCGGGCAGGCGCCGGACTGTCATGAATTCAGGTACAAGCAAGGGCCGGGCTACTTGCCCAGCTGGCGTTCGCGAATCTCTTCCAGGCTCTTGCAGTCGACGCACTGGGTTGCGGTCGGTCGCGCCTCGAGCCGGCGAATGCCGATCTCGGTGCCGCAGGACTCGCAGTAGCCATACTCGTTGCGGTCGAGCAGGTCCAGGGTCTGGTCGATCTTGCGGATCAGCTTGCGCTCGCGGTCGCGGGTGCGCAGCTCCAGGCTGAACTCGGATTCCTGCGTGGCGCGATCGGTCGGGTCGGGGAAATTGGCCGCCTCGTCCTTCATGTGATGGACCGTGCGGTCGACTTCCTGCATCAGCTCCTGTTTCCAGGCCAGCAGGATCTTGCGGAAGTGCTCGATCTGCTGCTCGCTCATGTAGGGCTCGCCCTTCTTGGGCTTGTACGGCGTGAAGCTGCTGAAAGGCTTGATCGAAACCGCGCTGGGCTTGGCTGACATGCGCTTGACTCTCTGCCGGTTGAAAAGTGAGCAAAATGACGGCTAATCAGCCGGCTAGCTATACCAGAAGTACTCTGGGCAGGCAACACGATGCAGGGTCAGGAGCACGCCGTCCGCGCTGTGGCAGAATGGCTCTGCTGCTGCGGCGTAATCTCCTGCCGCCACGAGAAAATGGATGGCCCTCCAGGCCCTGCTGTTCGACGTCGATGGAACCCTGGCGGATACCGAACCGCAGGGGCATTTGCCGGCTTACAACGAGGCCTTCCGCGAGCTGGGGCTGAACTGGCGCTGGTCGCCGGAGCTGTATCGTGAACTGCTGCTGCTGCCCGGCGGCAAGGAGCGCATCGCCCAGTACCTGCGCCAGTACGATCCCGCGGTCGGCGAGCACCGCGCCGAGATCGAGCGCGACGCCAAGGCCTGGGTCGAGCGCGTGCACAAGATCAAGTCGCGCTACTTCCGGCGCCTGGTGAGCGGCGGCAAGGTGACGCTGCGCCCCGGCGTGCGCCGGCTGATCACCGAGGCCGACCAGGCCGGGCTGCGTATGGCGATCGTGACCAATGCCAGCCGCAGCAGCCTGGAGCCCTTCCTCGAGTACACGCTGGGCAAGGAGCTGAGCGAGCGCATCGATTTCATCGTCAGCGGCGAACAGGTGGCGCACAAAAAGCCGGCGCCGGACCTGTATCGGTTGGCGCTGCTCAAGCTCGGCCTCAAGCCACTCGAATGTATGGCGCTGGAGGACTCCAGCATGGGCCTGGTCGCCGCCACCAGCGCTGGCATCCCGACCCTGATCACGGTCAACGAGGATACCCGTCATCACGTGTTCGAGGACGCCGTGCTGGTGGTGGACAAGCTCGGCGAGCCCGACGATCCGTTTCGCGTGCTGCAGGGCGAGCCCGGCACCGACCGTTATGTCACCCTGCGCCTGCTGCAGGAGCTTCTGCAGCGGGTCGAGTCCGAGTCCAACGCCGAGGAAGCGGCGGAAGAGGAAGAATGAGCCGCGCCGCCGTGTCCCGGCGCGCCGCCGGCGTGCAGGCGTTCCAGGTGATGGAACTGCTGGCGCGGGCGCGCGCCGCCGAAGCGGCCGGCCGCGACATCGTGCACATGGAGATGGGCGAGCCGGATTTTCCCGCGCCGCCGGCCGTGGTCGCGGCGGCGCAGGCGGCGCTGGCGCTCAACCGCACGCATTACGGCCCCGCGCTCGGGCTGCCCGAGCTGCGTGAGGCGATCGCCGCTTTCTACCGCGACCGCTACGGACTGGATGTGCCGGCCGCGCGCGTGATCGTCACGCCGGGGTCCTCGGGCGCACTGCAGCTGGCGCTGGCGGCGCTGCTGGACGTCGGCGACGAGATCCTGCTGCCGGACCCGGCCTATCCCTGCAACCGGCAGATCGCCGCGGCGCTCGGCGCGCGCGCGGTCATGCTCCCGGTGGACGCTGCCACCGACTACCAGCCCACGCCGTCGCAGCTGCGCGCCGCCTGGACGCCGCGCTGCCGCGCGCTGCTGCTGGCTTCGCCTTCGAATCCG
>DATLYR010000005.1 GCA_035574475.1 Nevskiales bacterium
CCGGCACCGGGCGCGGAAGCGCCGGCCGAGGGTGCAGCGCCCGGGGTGGCCGCCGCGGCGCCGAGCGACCCCGCGCAGCAGGACAAGGTGGTGACACTGCGCGAGCTGTCCGCGATCAAGAAACGCCAGCAGGCCAGCGGCACGCCAGCGCCGGAGGCACCGCCGGTGATCATCTACCGCGGCAATGAAGTGCAGCGCGTGAGCCGTTGAGGCATAACGAACAGAAGAGGATGGCCGTCATGACCATGGAAACCGACTCGGGTCGTCATTCCGGCGCAGGCCGGAATCCAGCGACTTCAAAGGCTCTGGACCCGCCCCCGGCTTTCGCCGGGGCAAGCTTTGAAAGCCGCCGGGGTGACGGAATCAATCCGGAGCGATTGAAGTGGCTGCTGTTGCCGCTGTTGCTGGCCTTTGCCGTCACCGCCAGCGCCGCCGAAACGCTGCAGCTCGAGGCCGGCTCGCAGCGGCTGGTCCCGCAGGACAAGTCGGTGAGCCGCGTCGCGGTGGGCAATCCCGAGGTGGCCGACGTCAACGTGATCCGGGGGCGCGACGTGCTGCTGACCGGCAAGAAGCCCGGCCGCACCACACTGCTGGTCTGGCCCAGCGGCGTGAAGGCACCCAAGGAGTACGCTGTCGTGGTCGGCAGCGGCAACGATCCGGCGCTGGTGACCCGCCCGGGCAGCGTCAACACCCAGGTGCAGACCGACATCAAAGTGGCCGAGCTGTCGCGCAGCACGCTGCGCCAGTTCGGATTCAATTACGCCCTGGGTGGCACCCACACCACCGTGACCGTCAACCGGCCTGGCGCCTCGGGCAGTATCAACACCAACACCGGCGCGGTGACCGGCCAGATCCCGCTCGGCAACGCCTTCAACCTGGTGTTCGGCGACGCCAGCCGCGGCGCCGCCGGCATCTTCAGCCTGCTCGAGCAGCGCGGCATGGTGCGGGTGCTGGCCGAGCCGACGCTGGTGGCGATGAGCGGCCAGACCGCCAGCTTCCTGGCCGGCGGCGAGTTCCCGGTGCCGGTGCAGCAGGGCACCAGCGGCGGCGGCGCCGGTAGCACCGGCGCCATCACCATCGAGTTCAAGGAATTCGGCGTGCGCCTCAACCTGACACCGACGGTGCTGGCCAACGACCGCATCGTGCTGCGCGTGGCGCCCGAGGTCAGCGAGCTCAATTTCACCGCCGGCGTGCGCAGCGGTGGCGTCGAGGTGCCGGCGCTGACCGTGCGCCGTACCGAGACCACGGTCGAGCTCGGCGACGGCGAAAGCTTCTTCATCAGCGGCCTGGTGAGTCAGAACACGCTGGCCAACGTGGACAAGCTGCCGTACCTCGGCTCGCTGCCCATCATCGGCGCCTTCTTCCGCTCCAACCAGTTCGATCGCGAAGACAAGGAGCTGGTCATGCTGGTGACCCCGCACCTGGTCAAGCCGATCCGCAAGGGTGCGCCGCTGCCCGCCCTGCCGGGCGCGGCCTACCAGAACTACAACCCCAGCAACAGCCGGCTGATCTTCCTCGAGCAGGGCGACTTCGACCCGGCTGCCACCGGCTTCAGCCGCTGAAGCGGGCGATGAAAACCCCGGCCGTGGTGATCGCCAGTCCGACCTACAGCGACTGGCTGCGGGCCCGGGCCGGCGACTGGCTGGAGCTGACGCCGCTGTCGGCCACCGAGGCCGCGCAGCAGCCGCCGGCGCTGGCCGCCGCCGCGCTGCTGCTGGTGCAGATGGATGGGCCCGAACTGCACGAGCACGCGCGCCTGATCGAGCGGCTGGGCGAGCGGCTGCCGGAGCTGCCGGTCATCGCCCTCGGCAGCGGCCAGCCGGATGCGATGCTCGCCGCCATGCGTGCCGGCGCGCGCGACTTTCTCGTGCCCGGACGCGATGACGCCAGCGCGGTCACGCAGATGGAGCGGGTGCTGCGGCGTGGCGCCCAGCGCGGCGCCGGCCGCGGCCAGGTCGTCGCCGTGGTCTCGGGCCATGCGCAAGCCGGCACCGCCTTTCTGGCCGAGCACCTGGCGCTGGCCGCCGCCGAGCATTTCGCGCGCAAGGAGCCGGTGCTGCTGCTCGACCTGGCACAGCCGGCGGGCGCGGTGTCGGTACTCCTCAACATCCACCAGGACTACAGCGCGCTCAACGCCATCCAGGATGCCTACCGCTGCGACCAGACGCTGGTGGACACCGCCTTCGGCCGTCACGGCAGCGGGCTGTACGTGCTGAGCCTGCCGGAGACGCAGCTCGGCGTCGCCGAAGTGCCGGCCGAGGACCTGGCCGCGCTGCTGGACGTACTGCGCGGGCTGTTCAGCCTGACCGTCTTGGCCGTGGACGCGAGCCTGGGGCTGGCGGGCCTGCGGGCGGTGGTGGAACGCGCCGGGCACAGCCTGCTGCTGAGCGATCAGAGCATCCTCAACAGCCGTTACCTGCAATCGCTGTTGCGCGAGCTGCGCCAGGCCGGCTGCACGCTGGACCACGCCGGACTGGTGGTCGAGCGCTACCATCGCAAGCTCGGGCTCGAGCCGGACAAGCTGGCCGCACTGCTGCAGCTGCCGCTGCAGGCGACGCTGGGCGGCGATGAGCTGGTGCGCCTGCAGGCCATGAACGCCGGCGAGTCGCTGTACAGCTTCGCACCGCGCGACGACTACGCC
>DATLYR010000006.1 GCA_035574475.1 Nevskiales bacterium
CCAGCAGCGCCGCGGCCAGCGCTGCGCGCCCGGGCCAGCGCGGCACCAGCAGCGGCAGCGGAACCAGCAGCAGCGGCCAGGGCGGCAGCTGCGGCAGCGCGTAGATGACAAGAATGCCGGCGAGAAGGCCGAGGGCGAGCAGCCTTACGTCGGGTGCAGCTGTCCGTCCTGGAGCTGACATACGCGATCCATGCGTTCGGCCAGCCGGGGATCATGGGTGACCACGACCAGACTGGTATTGAGTTCCCGGTTGAGTTCGAGCATCAGTTCGTAGACCTGCTCGGCGTTGCGTGCGTCGAGGTTACCGGTCGGCTCGTCGGCCAGCACGCAGGCCGGCCGCGTGACCAGGGCGCGCGCCACGGCCGCGCGCTGGCGCTCACCGCCGGACAGTTCGCCCGGCTTGTGCTCCAGCCGCTGGCCGAGGCCGACGCGCTCGAGCAGCGCGCGCGCCTGCGCGAACGCCGCCGCGCCGTCCATGCGCCGCAGCAAGAGCGGCATGGCGACGTTTTCCAGCGCGGTGAACTCCGGCAGCAGGTGGTGGAACTGGTAGATGAAGCCCAGGCGCCGGTTGCGCAGCCGCCCGCGCTCGGCGTCGTCCAGCCGCGACATGCAGTCCGCGCCGATCCAGACCTCACCCGCGGTGGGCTCGTCCAGCCCGCCGAGCAGGTGCAGCAGGGTGCTCTTACCCGAGCCGGAGGCGCCGACGATCGCCAGACGCTCGCCCGCCGCCACCTGCAGCTCGATGCGCCTGAGCACTTCCACGCGCAGCCGGCCGTCGTCGAAGGTCTTGCCCAGACCTTTGGCCACGATAGCGGACCCGTTAGCCACAGGCGCGTCGGATGGCTCGTCATTCATACCGGAGTGCCTCCGCCGGCATGATGCGCGCCGCGCGCAGCGCCGGATACAGCGTCGAGACCAGCCCCAGGACCAGCGACACGATCGCGATTTTCGCCACATCGCCCCAGTGCAGCTCGCCCTTGAGCTGGGTGATGTAGTACACGTCCGAGGACAGGAACTGCTGGCCGATCAGGCGCTCGATCGCGGGCACGATGTTCTCGACATTGATGGCCAGCAGCACGCCACCGGCCACGCCGGCCAGCGTGCCGATCACGCCGATCAGCGAACCCTGCACCATGAAGATCGCCATGATGCTGCGCGGGGTCGCGCCGAGCGTACGCAGGATGGCGATGTCCGCCTGCTTGTCGGTCACTACCATCACCAGCGTGGAGACGATGTTGAACGCCGCCACCGCCACGATCAGCGTCAGGATGATGAACATCACCGTCTTCTCGGTGGCGATCGCGCGGAAGAAGTTGGCGTGCTGCTGGGTCCAGTCGGTGACGTAGTAAGTACCGGCAGGCAGCCGTTGCGCCAGCGCGCGGCTCACGCGCGGCGCCCGGAACATGTCCGCAAGCTTCAGGCGCACGCCGCTCACGTCAGCGCCCATGCGGTACAGTGCCGCCGCGTCGTCGAGGTGCATCAGCACCAGGCTGCGGTCGTACTCGTACATGCCGACCTGGAACACGCCGGCAATGGTGAAGCGGCGGAAGCGCGGCATCACGCCAGCCGGCGTCACCGTCGCCTGCGGGACCATGAGGTCCACCTTGTCGCCCGCGCCTACGCCCAGTGCTTCGGCCAGCTCCTTGCCGACGACCAGGTTGAAGGCGCCTGGCTGCAGCGCCGCCAGCCCGCCTTCGAGCATGTGCTCGCCGACGTCGGAAACTTCCGTCTCGTGCTCCGGCAGCACGCCGCGCAGCAGCGTGCCGCTGAGCTTGTCGCCGTGCCGGAGCATGCCCTCGCCCTCGATGTAGGGGGCGGCGCCGACGATGCCGAGGTCGCTGGCCAGCGCCAGTTCCCGCACCCCGGTCCAGTCCGACAGCGGCTGGCGGTAGCCGGACACGGTGGCGTGCGAGGCCATGCCGAGGATGCGCTCGCGCAGCTCGCGCTCGAAGCCGTTCATCACCGAGAGCACCGTGATCAGCGCAGTCACGCCCAGCGCGATGCCGGCCATCGAGATCGCCGAGATGAAGGAGATGAAATGGTTGCGGCGCTTGGCGCGCGTGTAGCGCAAGCCGATGTAGAGCTCGATGGGACGCAGCATGGGCCGATCATTAGAGCATATCCGTCTGCTGCAATGCACAGCAAACGCCTCCTGCGCTGGTTCGCGCCTAGACTCGGCTCCATCGCATCAAGGCGCGCGAGGACGGCACGTCCCCCGCATGTGAAACGGGCCAGCCGGCTGGCGCGGCTGGCAACGCTGGTGACCAGGTCGGGATATTTTTTGCAACCGGCACAGAGTGTTATAGTCCATACTCGCCTACGCACATCAGGAGACGTGCGCATGACGTACCGCATCTTCGCCCTGCTGCAGATCCTCGCCTGCTGTGCGCTCGGCGGCCCCTTGCAGGCGCAGGAGGAAGGCGAGCCGGCGCCGGCCGTCGAGGTCGAGCCCCTGACGGAGGACACGCCGGAGACCGCGGTCAGCGAAGACGCCATGCCCGAGGAAAAGACCGTGCTCGAAGAGCAGAAGGGCGACGTGCTGGAAATGCCGGCGCCACCGGCCGAACCGGCGCCGCCGCGCACGCTGCCACGCCGCGGCATGCGTATGGATCAGGTCGAGCGCGAGTACGGCGCCCCGCTGACCCGCCATCCCGCGGTCGGCCAGCCGCCGATCACCCGCTGGGACTACGACGGCTTTTCGGTGTTCTTCGAGTATCGCACGGTGCTGCACGCGGTGCAGAAAGACCGTCCGGCGGAAATCTACCGCAAGGAAGAGCTGCTGCCCGCCACCGCGCCCTGAGCGCTTTCTCAATCCGATCTTCCCCGATGCAAACCCCGGATTTGCAGACTCAGGTGCTGCCGCCCGAATGGGCACCACAAAGCGCGGTGCAGCTGACCTGGCCGCATGCGCAGGGCGACTGGGCCTGGATTCTCGAGGAGGCCGAGGCCGACTTCACCCGCATCGCCGTCGAGATCAGCCGCCGCCAGACGCTGCTGGTCGCCTGCCATGACCCTGCGGTGCAGGAACGCGTGCGCGCGCGTCTGCAGGCCGCCGGCGCAGAGATGGCGCGCGTGCGCCTGTACCTCGCACCGAGCAACGATACCTGGGCACGCGACCATGGCCCGATCACCGTGCTGCGCGAGGGCCGCCTGCGCCTGCTCAATTTCCGTTTCAACGGCTGGGGCGGCAAGTATCCGCATGATCTCGACAATCTGCTGACGCGCCGGCTGCACGAACAGGGTGCCTACGGCAGCACGCCGCTCGAAGACATCGACCTGGTGCTGGAAGGCGGCGGCATCGAGGTCAACGGCGAGGGCTGCCTGCTCACCACCGAAAGCTGCCTGCTGGCGCCGACCCGCAATCCGCAGCTGACGCGCACACAAATCGAGGCGCGCCTCAAAGCCCTGCTCGGCGTGCACACCGTGCACTGGCTCAAGCATGGCGCGCTGGAAGGCGACGACACCGACGGCCACATCGACACGCTAGCGCGTTACGCCGCTGCCGACACGATCGTGTTCCAGGACTGCAACGACGTGGACGACCCGCACTTCGACGACATCGAGAAGATGGAAGAAGAGCTCGTTGCCTTGCGCCGCCCGGACGGGCGCCGTTACCGCCTGCTGGCCCTGCCCTGGCCGCAGCCGAAGACCGACCGCGGCCGGCGCCTGCCGGCCACCTACGCGAATTTCCTCATCATCAACGGCGCGGTGCTGGCGCCGACCTACGCCGACCCGGCCGACGGGCTGGCGCTGGAAATCCTGCGCGAAGCCTTCCCGGCGCGCGAGGTCATTGGTGTAGACTGCCGCGCGCTGATCCGGCAGTACGGCAGCCTGCACTGCGTCACCATGCAGCTGCCCGCGGGAGTCGTGACATGAGCGGCAAGCTGAAAGTCGGTCTGGTGCAGATGAGCTGCACCACGGACCGCGAGGCCAATCTCGCCAAGTGCGAGCGCGGCGCGCGCGAGGCCGCGCACCAAGGCGCGCAGCTGGTGCTGCTGCAAGAGCTGCACAACAGCCTGTACTTCTGCCAGCACGAGGACCCCGCACTGTTCGACCTGGCCGAGCCCATCCCCGGCCCCTCCACCGAGCGCCTGGGCCGGCTGGCGAAGGAACTGGGCGTGGTGCTGGAACGCGACGGCAGCATCGCCGGCCAGTACCGCAAGATGCACATCCCGGACGATCCGGGCTACTACGAGAAGTTCTACTTCACGCCCGGCGACCTGGGCTTTCAGCCGGTCAAGACCTCGATCGGCAAGCTGGGCGTGCTGGTGTGCTGGGACCAGTGGTATCCGGAAGGCGCGCGGCTGATGGCGCTGGCCGGCGCGGACCTGCTGCTCTACCCCACCGCCATCGGCTGGAATCCGCAGGACGACCGCGACGAGCAGCTGCGCCAGCAGGAGGCCTGGCTCACCATCCAGCGCGCGCATGCCGTGGCCAACGGCCTGCCGGTGGTGGTGGCCAACCGCGTCGGGCACGAGCCCGACCCGACCGGCGCCAGCCCGGGCCAGATTTTCTGGGGCTCGAGCTTCGCCGCCGGCCCACAGGGCGAGCTGCTGGCGCGCGCCGGCGGGGACGAAACCGT
>DATLYR010000007.1 GCA_035574475.1 Nevskiales bacterium
CCACGAAGTCCCGGTCCGTGTCCCGGTAGATGCCCAGCCCGCCGATATACGGCTGCCCGGACTCCACCTGCGCACCCCCAGCACCCTCCTCTGCCACCGCCTCGGCCGACCCCGCCTCCTCCTGGGCGAAGGCCGTGCCGCCAAGGCCCAGGGCCAGGCTCAATGCCGCCACAATGGATTTGCTGCACACCCGCATGTGTTTTTTCCTCCCCCGTTGTTGGGCTGGCCGCGAGTGGGCGCTTCTGCGTATGACGCTCTTCTCGCTGACCGCATGCCGAATTTATCAGGCGATACGCAATTTTACTGTAGCAAAATTTCAGTAATGATTTGGGAGCGATTCACCAAAAAACTTTGTTGAGCGCGAATACCCGGCGGCTGTGCACAGCAATGGTGCGTTTGAGCCCTGCCGTACAGTTAAAGGCGGAGGCTGCGGCAGGCGGATGCCGGGTCTTGGGTCGGGCAGCGGGGGCGGGAGGGGGAATGGTATGATGGCGCGCGCACGCGCGCCGGAAAACCCCACAAACCCCGAATTTTCATACCCTTACCCCAATGTGCGGCATAGTCGGCGCCATCGCCCAGCGTGATGTGGTTCCCATCCTGATCGAAGGCTTGCGCCGCCTCGAATACCGCGGCTACGACTCGGCCGGCATCGCCGTACTCGACGGCCAGGGTGCGCTGGATCGCCGACGCGCCACCGGCAAGGTCGAGCGGCTGGCCGACGCGATCCGCGCGCAACCGATGGCCGGCAGCCGCGGCATTGCCCATACCCGTTGGGCCACGCATGGCGTACCCAGCGAGCGCAACGCCCATCCGCATTTCTCGGAAGACGGCCTGGCGCTGGTGCACAACGGCATCATCGAGAACCACGACGAGCTGCGCGAGGAACTCACCGCCAAGGGCTACCAGTTCCATTCCGACACCGATACCGAGGTGGTGGCGCACCTGATCCACGACCTGTTCAAGCAGAACCGCGACCTGCTGCAGGCGGTCCAGGCGGCGGTCAGGCGCCTGCATGGCGCCTATGCCATCGTCGTCATGGCGCCGGCCGAGCCGGATCGGCTGGTGGCCGCGCGCATGGGTTGCCCGGTGGTGCTGGGGCATGGCCAGGGCGAAAACTACGTCGCTTCCGACGCGCAGGCGCTGCTGCCGGTGACGCGCGAGTTCCAGTACCTGGAAGAGGGCGACGTCGCCGAGATCCAGCGCGACCTCATCCGCATCTACGACAGCCAGGGCCGCACGGCCGAGCGCCGGCGGGTCGAGTCCGAGCTGTCCGCCGACGCGGTGGAGCGCGGCCAGTACGCGCACTACATGCTCAAGGAGATCTACGAGCAGCCGCGCGCCATTGCCGACACGCTCAGCGAGCGCATGGCCAACGGCGCCGTGCTCGAGGCTGCGCTCGGCCCGCGCGCGCGGGACATCCTGCCCCGGGTGAAGGGCGTGCACATCGTCGCCTGCGGCACCAGCTACCACGCCGGCCTGGTGGCGCGCTACTACCTGGAGCAGGGCGCGCAGATTCCCTGCACGGTCGAGGTGGCGAGCGAATACCGCTACCGCCACCCGGTGGTGCCGCCGGGCACGCTGTTCATCGCCATCTCGCAGTCCGGCGAGACCGCCGACACGCTGGCCGCGCTGCGCTACGCCAAGAAGAACGGCTACCTGGCGACGGCGGCGGTGTGCAACGTGCCGGAAAGCTCGCTGGTGCGCGAGTCGGACCTGGTCCTGATGACGCGCGCCGGCCCCGAGATCGGCGTGGCCTCGACCAAGGCCTTCACCACCCAGCTGGCGGCGCTGGCGCTGGTGGGCATCGCCATCGCGCGTCACAACGGCATGAAGTACCTGATGGAGCGCGCGCTGGTGAAGCAGCTGGCGCACACGCCGGAGCAGGTGGAAAAGACCCTCGCGCTGGAACCGGCACTCAAGGCCTGGGCCGCGCAGTTCGTGGACAAGCACCATGCGCTGTTCCTGGGGCGCGGGCCGAGCTACCCGGTGGCGATGGAGGGCGCGCTCAAGCTCAAGGAGATTTCCTATATCCACGCCGAGGCCTACCCGGCCGGCGAGCTCAAGCACGGTCCGCTGGCGCTGGTGGACGACGACATGCCGGTGGTGGCGGTGGCGCCCAACAACGCGCTGCTGGAGAAGCTCAAGAGCAACCTGCAGGAAGTGCGCGCGCGCGGTGGCCGGCTCTACGTGCTGGCCGACCCCAACACCGGCATCCAGCCGTCGGACGGCATCGAGGTCATCACCATGCCGGAGCACATCGAGGCGCTGCAGGCGCCGCTGATCTACACCGTGCCGTTGCAGCTGCTGGCCTACCACGTCGCGGTGCTGCGCGGCACCGACGTGGACAAGCCGCGCAATCTCGCCAAGTCCGTGACGGTCGAATAAGCTTCGCGCATGTCCAAAGTCGCAGTCCTCGGCGCTGGCCACTGGGGCCGCAACCTGATCCGCAACCTGCACGAGCTGGGCGTGCTGGCCGCCGTCGCCGAGCATCATGCGGACGTCCGCGCCCAGCTGGCCGCCGAGTACCCGGGCCTGCCGCTGCACGCGGAGCCCGACGCGATCTTCGCCGACCGCGCGATCCAGGGCGTGCTGATCAGCACGCCCAGCCCGACCCACTACGCGGTCGCCAGGCAGGCCCTGCAGGCGGGCAAGGACG
>DATLYR010000008.1 GCA_035574475.1 Nevskiales bacterium
GTTGCGGCGCAGCGCCTGGCCGGCCGGCACCTTCCCGTAAGCGGCCAGGGTGATGGACAGCGGGCCGCGCGTGGTATCGCCGCCGACCAGGTCCACGTCGAACTGGCCGGCCAGTTCGAACAGCCCCTGCGCGAAACGCGCCAGCCAGTCGCGGCTGGGCTCGGGCAGGGTGAGCGCCAGCGTGAAGCCCAGCGGTTCGGCACCCATGGCGGCCAGGTCGCTGAGGTTCACGGCCAGCGACTTCCAGCCGACGTCCTCGGGCGCTGCATCGGCGGGGAAATGGCGGCCGGCCACCAGCGTATCCATGGTCAGCGCCAGTTCCTGGCCGGCGGGCACGCGCAGCAGCGCGGCGTCGTCGCCGACGCCGAGCGCCGATTCCGCGCGCCGCGCCGGGCGCGTGAAGAACTCGCGGATGATGTCGAATTCGCCGAGCATGAGAATGCGACAGGATGAACAGGATCTTCAGGATTTACAGGATGGATTCATGACGAGACAGCTCATTCCTGCCTGTTGGCCCTGATCATCCTGTTATCCTGTCGGGCGTTTCTGTATCAGCCGATTTCCGCCGCGCGCAGCCGGTGCGCCATGCGGTCCACCACGCCGTTGATGTACTTGTGCCCCTCGGTGGCGCCGAACAGTTTGGTCAGCTCCACCGCCTCGTTGATGGCCACGCGGTAGGGCAGCTCCGGGCAGTGCGCCAGTTCGTAGGCCGCCAGCAGCAGCACCGCGTGCTCGACCGGGTCCAGCTGCGTGAGGGGCCGGTCCAGATAGCCGGCGAAGGACTGCTCGAGCGCGGCGCGCCGGGCCAGCACGCCGCGCAGCAGCTGGTCGAAGTAGGCCGCATCGCAGCGGGCAAAGCCTTCCTCGCCGCGAAACTGCGCCAGCAGCTCGTCGAGCGCCGTGCCGGCCAAAAGGTGGCTGTACAGCGCCTGCAGCGCGAAGCGGCGCGCCTGGTGACGCTTGGAACCCGCCGGCTTGCGCGTACCGGCGCTGGCCGCGGCTTCAGTCATTGAGCTGCCTCAGCACGCTCAGCATGCGGATCGCGGCCTCGGCTGCCTCACGGCCCTTGTTGTCGCGGCCGGCGCGCGAGCGCTCCCGCGCCTGCTTGAGGTTGTCGGTGGTGAGCACGCCGAAGGTCACCGGCAGGCGGTAGCTCAGCATGACCTGGGCCACGCCGCGTGCGCACTCGCCGGCGACGTACTCGAAATGCGGCGTGCCGCCGCGGATCACGCAGCCGAGCGCGATCAGGGCATCGTACTTGCCGCTGGCCGCGGCATGCTCCAGCGCCAGCGGCAGCTCGAACGCGCCGGGTACGCGGATGAGCGTGATGTTGCGCGTTTCCGCGCCGGCCGCGCGCAGGGTCTGCAGCGCGCCGGCGATCAGGCCGTCGAGGATCTCGTCATACCACTGCGTGGCGACGACGGCGAAGCGCGCAAAACCGGCGTTCAGGCGGCCTTCCAGCCTGCGGATGGCGCCCGTGTCCGGCGGGGCGGCCGGAGCAGGCTTGCGGGGGCTCTTGGACTTGCGCATGGCTCAGTCGCAGGGCACGTAGTCGACCACTTCCAGGCCGAAGCCGGAGATGCCCTGCAGGCGCTTGGGCTGCGACAGGACGCGCATGCGCCGCACGCCCACGTCCTTGAGGATCTGCGCGCCGATGCCGTAGGTGCGCAGCACGGACGGATGATCGACGTGCTCCGGCTCCGAGCTGATGTTGAGGTTCTGCACGCGCTGCACCAGCTCGTTGATGGGCTCCGGCTTGCGCAGCACGACCACCACGCCGCTGCCCTCCTCGGCCACGCGCCGCAGCGCGCTGCGCAGCGGCCAGCTGAAGTCCGGGTGGCGGATGCCGAGCATGTCGTTGAGCGCGTTGCGTACGTGCACGCGCACCAGGGTCGGCTGCTCCGGGTCCACCGGCCCGCGCAGCATCGCGAAGTGCAGCGCGCGGTCGATGCGATCCTCGAAGGCGATCAGGCGGAAGGGCCCGAAATCGGTCTGTACGTCCTGCTCGGCCACGCGCTCGACGGTGTGCTCGGTGGCCACGCGGTAGCGGATCAGGTCGGCGATGGTGCCCAGCTTGAGGCCATGCTGCCGGGCAAAGGTTTCCAGATCCGGGCGGCGCGCCATGGTGCCGTCCTCGTTGAGGATCTCGACGATCACACCGGCCGGTTCCAGCCCGGCCAGCCGCGCCAGGTCGCAGCCGGCCTCGGTATGGCCGGCGCGCGTCAGCACGCCGCCGGGCTGGGCCATGAGCGGGAAGATATGGCCAGGCTGCACCAGGTCCTCGGGTCGCGCGTCCGGCCGCACGGCGGCCTGGATGGTGCGCGCGCGGTCATGCGCCGAGATGCCGGTGGTCACGCCTTCGGCCGCCTCGATGGACACGGTGAAACGGGTGCGGTGGCTGTCCTCCGCCTGTGCCACCATCAGCGGCAGCCGCAGCTGACGGCAGCGCGCCTGCTCCAGCGTGAGGCAGATCAGGCCGCGGCCATAGCGCGCCATGAAGTTGATATCTTCGGGCCGCGTGTGCACCGCCGCCATCACGAGGTCGCCCTCGTTCTCGCGGTTCTCGTCATCCATCATGATGACCATGCGGCCCTGACGGATGTCGTCGATGATTTCCTCGATGCTGTTCAAGCCCATACTGCCGGCCTGCGAGCCCTCCGCCTGATTGTGCCTGAGCGCGGCATCACTTCTTGCTTGCATGTTTCCGTTTCCGCTTCGGTCGGGCCGTCTTTTTCGCTGGCAGCAGCCGTTCCAGGTAACGCGCGACCAAATCCACTTCCAGGTTGACACGCGCCCCTGCCGCTAGCCGGCCGAGCGTGGTCACCGCCAGTGTGTGCGGCACCAGGTTGACGTCGAAGCGCCGGCCCGCGACGCCATTGACCGTCAGGCTGACGCCGTTCACACAGACCGAGCCCTTGCGCGCAATATAGCGTGCCAGCGCGGCCGGCGCCTCGAACTCGAGGCGCTGTGAGCGCGCGTCCCCGTGACGCGAGCGCAGCCGGCCCAGGCCGTCCACGTGCCCGCTCACCAGATGCCCGCCCAGCGGCTGGCCCAGAGCCAGCGCCTTTTCCAGGTTGACGGCAGCGCCGACGCCCAGCGCGCCCAGCGTGGTCAGGGCCAGGGTTTCCCGCGAAACATCGGCCGCGAAGTCGCGACCCTCCCGCCCGGTCACCGTCAGGCACACGCCCTCGACGGCAATGCTGTCGCCGACCGCCACGCCATCGAGGAAGCCCTCCGGGCAGCGGATGCGCAGGCGCAGGTCACCGACCTGCGGCTCGATGCGGCTGATCCGGCCGACAGCCTGGACGATACCGGTAAACATTCGCACTCAGCTCGCAGGGCGCGCCATGATACGCCAATCCTGCCCCAAGGCGCGGATGTCATCGATCTGCAGCGGCAGACGCTGTGCGAGGCTGTTGAGCCCCGGCAGACTGACCAGGCCGCGGCCACGGTCACCCAGAAGAAACGGCGCAAGATAGAGGATCAACTCGTCGGCCAGCCCGGCCTGCAGCAGCGCGCCGGCCAGGGTCGGCCCGGCCTCGACCAGTACCTCGTTGACCTGCCGTTGCGCCAGCAGGCCGAGCACGGCGGGCAGATCCAGCCTGTGTCCCACCAGCGGCACCCGGTGCAGCTCCGCACCGGCCCGGGTCAGGGCCCGCCAGGCGCTGGAACCCTCGTCTTCGGCGGTCATCACCAGAGTGCGCCCCGGCAGGCTCAGCATTCGAGCCAGCTCGGGCATGCGCAGCTGGGTGTCGAGCACGATGCGCAGCGGTGGATCCCATTCGCCGGGCAGACGCACGGTGAGCGAGGGATCGTCGGCCAGCACCGTGCCGACACCGGTCATGACCGCGCCGGCCTCCGCGCGCAGCCGGTGCACGTCCTCGCGCGCGGCCGTGCCGGTGATCCAGCGGCTCTCGCCGTTGGCGGCGGCGATGCGCCCGTCCAGGCTCATGGCGAGTTTGACCCGCAGCCAGGGGCGGCCGCGCTCCATGCGGCTGACGAAGCCGCGGTTGAGCGCGCGCGCTTCGGCCTCGCACACGCCGCAGGCGGTCTGGATGCCGGCCGCGCGCAGCGCCTCGAGCCCGCCACCGTTGACGCGCGGATTGGGGTCGGGCATGGCCGCCACCACGCGGGTGACGCCGGCGGCGATCAGGGCGTCGGTGCAGGGCGGCGTGCGGCCGTGGTGGCAGCAGGGTTCCAGGGTGACATAGGCGGTGGCGCCGCGTGCCTGCCCGCCGGCGGCGGCCAGGGCATCGACCTCGGCATGCGCCTCGCCGGCGCGCCGGTGCCAGCCCTCGCCGACCACGCGGCCGTCGCGCACCAGCACGCAGCCGACGCGCGGGTTCGGATGCGTGCTGTACAGCCCCCGTCGCGCCAGTTCCAGCGCGCGTGCCATGTAGCGCAGGTCGTCGGGACTGGCGCCGGTCTCAGTAGTCGTTGTCATCCGGCTCGATCAGGGGCAGCTGCTTGCGCTTGAGGTCGGGGCTGGGTGCCTTCTCCAGGCGCTCGATCTCGGCGCTGAACTCGCTCACGTCCTGGAAGCTGCGGTACACCGACGCGAAGCGCACGTAGGCCACCTTGTCGAGCTCGCGCAGCTCGTGCATCACCCAGTCGCCCAGCTTGCGCGAGGGCACTTCCCGCTCGCCGACGGTGCGCAGCTTGTGGGTGATGTGGCTGATCGCGGTCTCGATCGCCTCGGCCGACACCGGGCGCTTGTACAGGGCGTGCATCATGCCGGTACGCAGCTTGTCCTCGTCGAAGGGCTCG
>DATLYR010000009.1 GCA_035574475.1 Nevskiales bacterium
GCTGAAGGCATCCGGGTCCGTATCCACACCCGCCGCCGTGGTCGAGCGGAACTTGCCCGATACCCCACCAATGGTCAGCACCGTTTCAGTCACGCTGTTGGCCGTGCTGGCCGAGGTGTGACGCACCTGCACCGTCTGGCCATTGGTGATGGAGCCAGAGACACTGGTCCAGGCCCCGCCATCGATGCGGTATTCGCCATTGCTGACCGACACCGGCGCCGGCGCATCGATGCCCGTGATCGTCACCACGTTCGAGCTGACCACCGTGTTCTGGGACACACCCGAGACGCTGGTGAAACTGAAGGGATCGGGCGTGGTGTCCGGCGGCGGCTCGCAGGCATCGCCGATGCCATCGCGGTCGCCGTCGGCCTGATCCGGGTTGACGTCGTTGGGACAGTTGTCGTCCTCGTCCGGGATCAGATCGCCGTCCGCATCCTGCAGCGGTCCGCAGCCGCGCGCGCGCAGATCCGGCTCGCTCAGCGTGCCGCCGTTGAGGCGGTAGGCCGAGCGGTAGTAGATCGAAACGTGGTTGGCCACGCAGCGGCCGTCGATCTTGTAAGGCACGTTGTTGCCGCTGACCGGATCCCAGGTGCCGGCGCCGATGCTGCTGGCGTCGGCGCTGTCGTCGAAGTGCGTGGCGACCAGGCGCGCGGTGGCGCCGGCGTCATCGCGCAGGTAGCGGTCGAACCAGGCCAGGGTGTAGTACATGGACACGCGCTCGCCGTAGCGGCTGGCCGGCAGGATCAGCGGCACGTAGGTCCACTCCAGATGCGTGCTGGAACGCAGCGACACACGCATGCTGTCCACGCCCGCCGCCACGAAGGCGTTGAACGCCGCCAGGCCGGAATCCGGGTTCGGCGGGCTGCTGGCGGGAGTCGGATTGAAGAAGTACTCCGCCGTCAGGCTCAGACCCGGCGCCTTGATCGGCGCGACCGCGCTCAGCGCATCCCAGCCGACGATGGCGCTGACGCAACCGTTACGCAATGCGCGCGGCTGACCCGGATCGCAGGCCTGCTCCTGGCCCACCTGCGACACCGCCGAGGCGCCCAGCGAATGGCCGGCCAGACCGATGCGCGTACGATCCACATCCTGCGCAAACGGATTGAACAGCTCGGTACCGAGCGTATTCGCGGAAGGCGCCCGGTAGGGATTGCCCTCGGACGACAGCAGCCAGCGCAGCGCATCGCGCGTACCCTGCACGAAGTTGTAGGCCTGCTGGAAGGGCACGCCCTGGGTGCCCGAAATCAGGCCGTTGTCCGCATGTGGGAAGGTTTCCGAGCGGCCCTGACCCTGCACGTCATAGGTCAGCACCAGGTAGCCGGCCTCCGCCAGGCCCTGTGCGGCCCAGTTGTACATCTCCTGGTAGCCCTGGATCGAGCCGGTGGTGATCACGATCGCCGGATACGGCCCGGGCACCGTCGCCGGCGGGCGGAACACGCGCCCGACCAGGCGCGCGCCGCTCTCGGCGATGAAGCTGACGTGATCCACGCGGCCGCGGCCGGCGAAGGCCCAGTCCTCATCCACACGATAGGGATCGGTACTGCGCCCGCCGGGGATGGTCTGCGCTAAGGTCAGGCGCGGACGGGTCGGGTCGGACAGCTGCTCCACCAGGTTGTAGCTGTAGGTACGCGGCGTGCTGCGTGCCAACAGCGCCAGGTGGAAGTCCGGGTTGGCGTACTGATCGGTCAGGCGCTGCGCCGAGCAGACCATGTTCATCAGGTCGCGCTGGCGCCACTCGTTGGAACCGGGCGCCGGATCTCCGGCCGGCTGGTCGCAGGCCGTGTTGCCGGCTGATGGGCCGGTGATCGGCAGGCCGAGCTGGTCGTTGAGTGCGTAAACTACGCCCAGCGCGTCGCGGATGGCGCAGATCTGGCCGCTCGGATCCACATCGCAGTAGCGATCCGAGAACTGGCAGAACGGCGCCTTGGGCTGCACCGCGCAGCCGATCACGTCGGACAGGATGTCGGCCAGCGGCTCGATGGCGCCGGAGGGGTCGTTCTCGACCAGCGGGTTCAGCACCACGCTCACCGGGCAGGCCGGATCGCGCAGGCCGCGCACGAAGCACTCGTTGCGCTGGTTGACCGACAGCAGTTCGACCAGCGGCTTGAGCACGCAGTCGTCGCGCAGCGGGTGGGTGTAGCAAGCGGCGAGCCCCTCGCGCAGGCCGTCCACGGACGGCGGCGATGCGGCGTTCGCGCCGTAGGCGGCCAGGGCCACGGTCGGCACCGCACCGAAGCGCGCGTCGCACAGCGCCTTGGCGGCGTCGCGGCTCTGCGGCAGGTCCTGCACGTCGGCGATGAAGCCGTCCACGCGCAGGAAGTGCGACATCTGGCAGATCGAGCCGCCATGGCTGCGCGGATAACCATGCGGGTCGCGGCCCTCCTCTGGTGGCACTTCGTCGATCGGCGGCGGGAAGACGTTGTTGGTGTCGTTCCACACCACCATCGCGCCGCCCTCGGCGCGGCCCGGGCTGCCGGCATACTGCAGGTTGACCAGGTCGTAGTACGGCACCACATCGGGGTGGCGCGCGTCGCTGACCTGGCGGCGGTCCACCGGTACGTTCATGGTGCGCGCCATCACGTCCACGCTCCACATCGTCACCTGGTGGTCGCCGAAGGCCGGGTGCAGCAGGACGTAGTTGTCCTGGCCATCGAGGTTGGCGTCGTCCTCCAGGCCGCCGTGCACGGCTGCGTCCGCTTCCGTGAGGTAGGCCGCATAGCCGTTGTTCTCGGCACGGTCCCACAGCATCTGCACCAGGCCGAAGACCAGGTTACGGTCCAGTTCGTCCTGGTAGGACAGGTACAGCGGCACCGAGTACAGACCGAAGTCGGAACTGCGGCGCAGCAGGGTCGAGTAGTTCATGCCCGGCACGCCGAACACGCCGCGATTGACGTCCTTGGACACGGCCACCACCGGGCCCGGCAGGATGCCGCCCTGCGAATTGCCGTAATAGAAGACTTCACGCCGGTCGAAGGCCGGCGGTGCGTTGGCATCGCCGTTGACGCGGAATTCCGGCCGCGAGGCGAAACCGGCCGGGTGCTGCATGGCGCGCGCCAGGAACATCCAGTTGAGCATGCCCTGCTGCGAGGCATCCGGAATGACCGGGAAGTTGGACATGTCCACCAGCGTACTGGCGACGTTCGGCAGGTCGCCCTGGGCGAAGCCGAACCAGTCGAGCGCACAGAACATCACATTGTGCGGGCCGCCGAGATTGCGATTGCCGTCATAGGTAATGGCTGCGCGCGACTGCAGCAGGCCATGCCCGTACAGCGAGGCACGCGCCGGCGCCCCACCCTGCCAGGCCGACTTCGGGATCTCGCAGGTGAACTTGGTGCTCATCTCGCCGACCGCGGCGGTGCGGTCCGGCAGGCCGTCGCCGTAGGCGGCGGCATTGACGTCGCCCGGCACGGCGTCCGGATGATAGTTCAACCGGTTGGGCGGGATGACGCTGCCCGAGGTGGCGATCTCCAGCCCGCCGAACAGCGAGGCGGACTGCGGGAACTGCTGGCGGATGCGCGTGAACAGGCCCTGCACGTTCGGGTCTTCCAGCGGCGAGGTGTCGGCCGGGCGCAGGTAGCTCGGCACCGTCAGCGTGCCCTCGATGCTCACCATTTTGCCGTCGTCGGCATTGGTGTTGATGCTCTCGATGGTGAACTTGGGCGGCGCGCAGTCGAGCTGCGCGGGATCCGCCGGCAGCGTGGCCGGCTCGACATGTTTGCTGCAGTCGGGGCCCAGGTCGCCCAGAAACGGCAGACTGAAGGGCAGCGGGCCATTGCGGTTGCGCAGCGACTTGAAGGCGTCGTCGCGCATGTGAGTCAGGCGAGCGGTCAGGTTTTGCGCGCTGGCCACGGTGAAGTCCCAGGCCAGGTACAGCGACTCGTCGCGGGCGATGCCGGCGCGCGCCAGCACCGGGAACACGCGCTCTTCCAGTGCCTCGCAACGCGCCGCGATCGGCGGCAGCGCGCTGTCGATACCGTCGCGGCAGCTGCGGAACGCAGCACCGGCCGGGATCGGGTTGCCGTCGGCATCCTTGAGGTTGCGCAGCACGACGACGTAGCGTTTGCCCGGGGTGAGGTTGCGCGCCGGACGCAGCAGCAGCGACACGCGCGGGTTCTGGCGCGCGACATTCTCGCCGCCGCCCAGCTCACCGGTCGGCAGCAGCATGCCGGCGTTGACGTCCATCTCGGCCCAGAACAGGTGCTCGCGGCTGTCGGCGTCGTCCTCGTCGGTGACCTCGAGCAGCAGGATCGGGGGTGCCACCCAGCCATTGGCCGTCGCCTCCGCCGTGAGCGCACGGCGGATGTCGGCGATGCCCAGTGCCTCGTGCGGCGCGTCGTAGGTCTGCTCCAGCGACAAGCCCGGGACATAAGTTGCGATCAGCGCACCCGGCGAGAAGCCGTCGTTGCGGTTCCACTCGCTCGGGTCGATGGGCTTGCCGGCGAGGTTGCGCGGCATCGCCAGCGGGCTGAAGTTGACGCGGCGGCCGGTAAAGTTTTCGGTGTCGTTCTTCGGCACCTCGAGCGTGTAGTGGTCGCTCGGGAAGGGGTACAGGCAGTGCGCCGGATCCAGCGGATCGCAGCCGCGCAGCTGGGCGTCGGCCGCGGCCAGGAGCAGCTGCGGGTCCAGGTCGCCCCCCGGGGCCGGCACCCCGCCCAGCAGGTCGGCCAGTGCGTCGAACAGGCCGCAGACCGGCGCGATGGGGGTGTCGCCGGCGAAGTCGTGGCAGCTGCCGGCCAGATCGTCCGCCAGCCCGGCGAGACGGGCCAGCACGCCGTCGAGCAGCGCGGTGCCGCGGGCGTATTCCGGCACGTGCTCGCTCGGCGCGGCCTCGAACAGCGGGATATAGCCTTCGCTGCGCAGCAGCGGCGCCGTCAGCGGGCCCAGGGAGACGGTTTCTTCATAAGGCAGTGCGGTGGGGATGGGGCCTTCCCACTCGCCGAACTCCTCCTCGGGAATGATGTAGCCGAAGGAGTTCTGGGTCAGGCCCAGCAGCATCGTGTGCACTTCCGGCCGCGCCTCGCTGGTCGCGCTTTCATTCGCCAGGCGGCGGATGTACTGGCCGAAGGTGTTGGTGGCCTCGCCCGGAATGGTCACGATCTCGAGCCGGTTCCGGTCCGGATCGGCGGCGTCGGCGGTGCCGATGCTGATCCGACTGACCAGCGTGCGCGCGACCGGCGTGAGCTGCGGCAGCTGGTTGCGCGCGGCCTCGACCGCCTCGATCTGGCCGTCGAGCGCGTCCAGACCGGGGATGTCGTCGCGCGGAATCTGGGTGAACTGGTAATAGCCGTTGAAGGCGCCGGCGGCGCCCAGCGCCACGAAAGCCGGGTTGGTGATCGGCAGCACCACGTCGGCGTGGCGCGCGCTGATGACCGGATCGAGCGGCACACTCTGGGTGTTCAGGAACTGGATCGCACGCTGCGCCAGTGCGCGGCCGCGATTCTTGACCTGCTCGTACTTGTTGGAACCGGGCGTAGGCCCGGAGGCCGAGGCGTCGGCGATGGGCCCGTTGTAATACAGCGCCGTGCCGCCATAAACCCGTTCCAGCTCCAGCTCGGCGCCGAGCGGATAGTCACCGTGCGGGACGCGGTAGGTCTGCCCGTTGGCCGCACGGTAGTCGCCGGTGCCGACCGAAGTCGGATGCGCGGCGTACTGCAGCAGCGTGCCGATGACGGCATCATCCGCGATGCGGCGCGCCTGCAGTACGCTGACGGTGGTGTCGGATTCCTCGTCGCCGTTGGCCTTGGGCCGGCGGTAGCTGTTGAAGTCGCCGTCGTAACCGCGCGCCATCGTAAGCTGCGCCGGCGCCGCGTTCTGCAGCGCCTCGCTCACCGCCTGCGCCGCGGCCTGGTAGAGCACCTGGTTGATCCACGCGCGCGGCACGCCGCCCCACAGCCCCTGCAGATCGGCGCCGGCATGCGTGTGCGTCTGGCCGATGAGGATGTTAGCCGGTTCCAGGCAGGCGTTCGCCGCGCAGCTGGCCTGGACAATCGCCGCCTTCAGGCCGTCCTGGATGAGGTTGCCGGCACCGACTGCGTCGAGCGTGACGAAGGCCACGCGCGCCCCGCCCGGCTGCTCCAGCGTCAGCACCCGCACCCAGGTGTGGTCCTCGCCACAGTGCTCGTCGTCCATCTGCGTGACACCGGCATCCAGCCGCGCCTTGTTGAAGCAGCGCGCCCTGGCCTCGGCATTGCCGGCCTGGGTGATGTCGAACGCCGGCGTGACCCCGCCATAGCTGGGCAGGATCTTGACCGGGCCGATGCCGAAACCGCCCAGATGGAAAAACTGCCGCCGCGTGCCGCCGGCGTAGGATTCGGTCTGACCTGCGATCTGCGCGTCGCTGGGCGTGATGATGCGCTTGGCCGCCCCGGCGCGCAGCGGCGCCGTCTCGGCAGCCGCGGCCGCCGAAGCCAAGGCCAAGACCAGGGACGCCAGCAGGCGGGTGGCACGAATTCCGGATAGGCACTTGCGCATGTTCTCTCTCAGTGTTCGCACGGGACAACGGTGCGGGGGCTTGGTGGGTGGCTTCATGATCGCCCACCGGGCAGCCGCTGACCCGCCCCGGGCAGGTCGCTGACATATCCTGTAATAGCGGCGCATCTGCATCTTCGGAGTCAACGCCAATCGATTTGGAAATCGCGCCACGGCCGGCTGTCGGGTGTCTGTCGAAACACGGTAGGCTTAGGGCCGTCCTTTACCACTGCGAGGACCGGCTCCCGGCTCGAGGCGGATGATTCAGAACCCCCAGGCGGTACTCCAAGCGGTCACCGACTTCGCCAATGTCGAGTTCCGCGCGCGCATCGGCCTGTTCCTGGAGCGCGCGCTGCAAACCCTGCGTGACCAGCCCTATACCAGCTTCTCGGCCCGCCAGCAGAGCCGCGTGGCCGAGCGCTGGCTGCAGGCGCACAGCGCCGCACTCCAGTCCAGCCTCCACCAGCACCTGGTGCGGGCGTTCACCGCGCCACCTTCCAGCAAGCCGGTGTCCTATGACGAGCTGCAGCTGCTGGACGACGAATCGCTCAAGGTGGTGATGCTGCGCGCCCAGCTGGTCAGCAGCGTGATGGAGCGTGCGCGCGAGTCCGTGGTCGCGCTCGAAGTGCGCCTGGAGGCGCTGAACCAGGCCGGCGCCCGCATCAACAGCAAGGCCTTTACGCCCGGCGCGATTGCCGACGGTTTCCTGGACACGCTCCGGCAGCTGGACGTGCCGCCCGAGGCGCAGATCGTGCTGATGGAGGCCTATCGCGACCGCGGCGCCGACATGCTCACCGAGTTCTACCGCGACCTCAATGAGCTGCTGGCCGGCAAGGGCGTGATGCCGGGTTTCAAGTACGCGGCCATCAAAACGCCGCCGGCGCGCAGCAAGGCGCGCAGCGGTCCGGGCGGGGGTGAAGGCGATGCAGGCGGCACCGGTAGCGGACCCGGGGGGGGCGCGGGCGGCGGCGTGGGCGGGCGCGGCCCAGGCGGTGCCGGCGGCGACGCCAAGACTGGCCTGGACCTGGCGCCACCCTGGCCGGCGGTCTCGGCCGGCAGCGCGCTGCCGGCGCAGTTCGCGCAGCTGCTGGACGCCAAGCTGACCGCCATGCAGCAGGCGCTGGCCCACCTCACCGCCGAGACCTGGCAGCCGGGCACCTTGCGCGACACCTTCAAACTGCCGCCACCCATCTCGCTCTCCCCGGAGCAGGAAGAATCCATCGACCACATCGAGGCGGTGTTCCTGGACCTGATCCGCGACACCCGCATCAGCGCGCGCTTCCGTACCGAACTCAACCGCCTGATCCTGCCGCTGATGAGCCTGCGCCTGTCGGATGCCGAACTGTTCAAGAACCCGGAAAACCCGGTGCGCCGCTTCATCCGCCAGCTGGCGCTGCTGGGCTTTCGCGACAAGGAGTTCCCGATCGAGGCTTTCGAGCACATCAGCCTGATCGTCGGCCGCATCGTATCCGAGCGCGGCCAGGAGCTCGCCAGCTTCAGCAGCGGCGCCGACGCGCTCTATACCATCGCGCGCAACGAAGTGCGCCGGCAGCTGGAGGCGCGGCAGCAGGCGCGCAAGCCGGCAGTCACGGCCGAGACCGATGCGGCAGTGCCCGAAAGTACGGTCGCCGAATCCCATCGCTTCGTGCAATCCGCGTTGCGCACGATGTCGGCCGGCCTGCACCTGCCCACCGTGGTGCAGCACTTCGTGCTGCGTCTGCTGGCGCCGTGGATGATGGCCACCTACCAGCGCCACGGCGAAGACAGTGACCAGATGCGCGACTGCATCCTCTACGCCAGCGAGTTCTTCGAGCTGTTGACTGCGTCTGCTAGCGAGGAAGAGCACCGCCGCAAGGTGCAGCAGCGCAAGCAGGCCCTGGAGCAGATGGCGCTGGAAGCCTTGCGCAGCCGCACGCAGAACGAAGAAACCGTAATCCTGCTGGAGGGCCTGGCGGAATACTTCGAGGAGCTCAATGCCAGCCCCGAGGCCGGGCTGACGCGCGGCGCCACGGCGGAGGAAGACGCCTTCGTCAGCTACCTCGACGACCTGCCGGTGACACGCGCGAGGTGACGTCATGTCCGTAAGCTCTTTCCCTGCCCTATCGAGGGCAGGTGTTTCAGCAGCCGGCTAAGCGCCCGACTGAATCGGCTGCGACAGCACCCACAACCCTGCCACAGTGAACAGCACCATCAGCGCCAGCATGGGCAGCTGGCTGAGCAGCGCCTGACGCCGCGTTGCGTACAGATCCAGCGCCACGCGGTGTGCGAGAGAGACGCTCACCACGTGCCCAAGCACGATCAGCCCCACTTGCACGTGCCACACGAAACCCGCATCCGGAATGATGCGGTATTGCAGCCAGTCCGCAGTGCCGAACAGGTCCCAGCCGCGGCCGAGCGGGTCGGAGGCCAGGCTGACGATCTTCACGCCCTGCGTCTGGATCAGGGTGTAATAGTGGGTGATGTTGTAGACCAGCGCGATCGGCAGCAGCGGGGGCGCGAAGCGCAGTGCCAGCTCGCGCAGCGTATACGGCGCGGCCACCAGCCAGCGTGTCAGTCCGACGAAGGCCAGGTATACGGCCGCATACAGGAACGGCGTCAGCGCCAGCCAGGCGCTCTGCCAGTACAGGAACAGGCTGCGCATGGCCGGGAAGGCCGCCAGCGGATTCGCGCCGACGTAATCGCGCAGCACCGCCTGGTACAGGTCCAGCCAGAACAGCTTCTTCCACAGCACGGTCTCGCGCAGCCCGTCGAAGGCCGTGGACGACAGCATGAACAGCAGGAACAGCACCAGGCTCATGCGCTCCGCCGGCGCCAGCGCACCGCTGCAGGGCGCGCGCAGCCGCAGGCGGCCGCCCTGCCCGTCCTGCCCCGGCGGCACGTAGTCCACCGGTGCCAGCGTGGCGATCAGACGGAAGAACACCGCCAGGAACTCGCAGTAGCGGAACCACTCGCGGGCGCCGAACAGCCCGGCGCCGGCCAGGTTGATTGCGGTATAGACACTCAGCATGACGGCCAGCGAGAACGGCGTGTTGCGGCCGAACAGCTCGATCCAGATGAAGGCCATGTAGAAGACCAGCGCCGGCCAGTAGCCCAGGCGCTCGGGGTAGTGCAGCCGGCCGCGGGCGTAGCTCGGAAACAGGCGGCCGATGCCACCGGCGAGCACTTTCCAGGGATTGAGTGCGGCGTACAGGTCGCCCACGAGCGCAGTGAGGTAGGCAAAGCCCAGCAGGAACACGATCCAGAAGAAGGTCATGTTGAAGTTGCCGTAGGGACTGTTGCTGCCGACCAGGCCCGTCACGATGCACAGCAGCAGTCCGCCGACGCTGAGCGCCTGCAGCAGCGGCATCAGGCGGTGCAAGCCCTGGGCCAGGCCGCTGCCCGACAGTTCGCACGACCAGGGTCTGCGCCCGCGGTCCGCGGCACGCATGAAATAGCCCGTCACCAGAAAGGACAGGACCAGCACCGACGCTGCGCCCCAGGCATAGAGCCAGAACGGCACCGGCAGGTTGTAACTGCGGCCGAAGGAATGGGCCAGTGCAACACCCGGCGTCATCGGCACCAGGCTCGTGGTCACAAGCAATAACCGCATCCGCACCGGCCGGAACCCCGCCTCCCAAATTTCTACTATATACGGGGCATGCCCGCGGCCTTAGGCTGGCTAAGCTGTCGTGAGGAAGGCCTGTGCTGCCACTCGCGTGGCTCTGGCACAGGCACTGATCGGGGGAACATCATGCGCACGCTGTCCGTCCTGCTCATCGTCCTGTCGGCCGCGCTGTGCCTGAGCGCCTGCGGTGGCGATTCGGACCCGGACCGGTTTGTCAACAACCGC
>DATLYR010000010.1 GCA_035574475.1 Nevskiales bacterium
GTCGACGACGGCGACGAGGTGGCGCCGGCCCCGGCCGGCACGGGCTGCACCGACCCGGCCACCGGGCCCGACCCGGCCTGCTTCGCGCAGGGCAGCGCGGTCAACGTCGTGCGCCAGCTCTGCGATTACCAGTTCCTGCCGGGCGTCTGCGACCACGCCATGTTCGCGCATGGCCCGACCGGGTACGCCACCGACAGCGATCCCAGCCCGGACCGGCCATTCTTCCTCGCGGTCGGCGCGGTGCACGAGCACAGCTCCTACTCGGACGGCGATCCCGAGGCCATCCCGGCGGATTACTTCCGCGCCGGCCGCACCGGCGTCAACGGGACCGGCAAGGGCGTGAAGCTGGACTTCATGTTTTCGTCCGAGCACTCGGACAACGAGAAGCTGCCGATCACCACCAGCGCCGCCTGCCTGTCGCCCACCACCCTGCTCGACTGCAACCACGCCCAGGATCCGCATCACTACTTCAAGTGGCAGGCCACGCTCGAGCAGGCCATGCAGGAGTCCAGCTACGACGAAGACCCGGCCGGCGGCTTCACCGGCATCCGCGGCTTCGAGTGGACCAACGACTACTACAACCATCTGAACGTGTACTTCTCCACCAACGTCGTGAACGTGAAGGTGGACGGCAGCTACGTCTCGATGGATTTCTTCTGGAACTGGCTGCGCAAGCCGGTGGCGCAGGGCGGCGGCGCCGACGCGCTGGTGACCTTCAACCATCCGGGCGGCGATCCCAAGCTCACGCCCTTCGACGGCGGCCAGCCGCACAACGAACTGCTGCAGCAGACGCGCGGCGGTTCCAACTGGAACGATCTCGAGTACATCCCGGACGTGGACCGGAACGTCGTTGGCATCGAGGTCAACGGCGGCGACGACATCGAGTGGTACGTCAAGGCGCTGGACAAGGGCTGGCACGTCGGGCCGGTCGCGGCCGAGGACGAGCACGGCCGCAACTGGTCCTCGCACGACCAGGACAAGACCCTGATCCTGACCCGCGGCCGCAGCCCGCGCGATTACTACTGGGCCTTCAAGAACCGCCGCACGGTGTCGCTGCAGGATGCGGTGATCGAGCGCGGCACCGGGGGCCGCGCGACCCATCCCGAGGTGTACTACTGGGCCGACGGTCCCAGCCTGCAGGAGGGTGCGCCGCTGGGTTCGATCCTCCGGGACCCCGGCGCGCATGTGCTGCACGTGGATATCCGCGGCGTGCCGGCCGGCACGCGCGTGGCGCTCATCAGCAACACCACGGGCGGCCAGGCCGCGCCGATCGAGCTGGGCAGCGCCGGCGCCGAGGGCCGCTTCATGGGTACGCGCGGCGTCAGCGCCCCGGCCAGCGGCGAGGACTGGTATTTCGTGGTCGCCTGCGCACCGGACGCCGACAATACGCCGGCCTGCGGCAGCGACCAGAACTACTGGATCGTTACCGCGCCGATCTGGTTCGGCCCGGGCGGCAGCGTCGCGGCCGCACAGCCGGATTACGGCGACGGCCTGCTCGGCGCCCTCGCGCAGTACTTCGCGCGCCTGCACGGCGTGGTCGTGGCGCTGGTGTCGGGCGACCCGGCGGGCGCCGGCGGGCAGCTGGTCGCCGCGGTGACGGAGTTCATCGAAAACCTCGCCGGCGTGGCCGGCGGCCTCGACCCGCAGAATCCGGGCACGACGCTGATCGGCCTGCAGGACGAGCCGCAGGCGGTGGTCGAGCAGGCGCTGTCGGCGGCGCGCGAGGTGGAGCCGGTGGTGCTGACCGGCGAGCGCATCCCCGCCTGGTCGGTGCCGGCAGCGCAAGGCCTGCCCTATCCCTATCCGTCGGGCGCGGCCACGACCGGCGAGTTCCTGCCGGCATCGCTGCAGAAGAACGGCGGGCGCAGCGCGCACAACGGACAGATGGTTTACCCGCTGCCCGGCGCGCCGATGGGCGTGGAGGTGGCGCGTATCGCCGCCTATAAATACGAGAACGGCGGCTTCGTCGAGATCCCGGTGCAGGTGGACCAGAAGTTCCCGCACTTCCTGGCCAATTCGGCCTCGGACTTCTCCACCTACTCGGGCACCGACGAGGAGCTGACCTACCAGTGGGACAGCGAGAAGTGGAACGCCGGCGGCGAGGGCCCCAACGCCGAGTATCCGGCCGCCACGCCGGATCCGGTCACCGGCCTGGACCATGACGACGAAGTGGTGTTCATGGCGCGCGACGCCGGCACCAGCCAGGCGCCGCCGCAGGCCCTGCCCACCGGCGATGCCGATTTCGACGCCGCCGGTGGCTTGCAGGAAGTGGTGCTGGCCGACCCGCTCGACCCGGCCACGCCGCGCTTCGTTTACCTGGGCCTGAAGAAACCGGGCAAGACCTCGGCCTTCGCCGGGCAGCGCCACTATGTCCAGTACGAGCGCGACGACAACGCCGACCAGTGGATCGACCGGCGCGCCTATTGCGACGACGACCCGGAGAAGATCGGCACCAGCAATACCGGCTACGGCCCCAACCGCCGCGGCCCGGTGTATTACACGGCGCAGGGCTGCGGCAGCGGGCCGACGACGGTGGATACCGCGCGCCGCGAATCCGACGACCGCTTCCCGCGCGACGGTCTCACCGTCAGCACCGACACCTACCGCTGGTATGCCTCGGGCCGCTGGATGGTGCGCGAACTGCAGATCCGCGATCCGGACAATGCCCTGCTGCTCGGGCCAGACCTGATCGACCGCTGGAAGGGCCGCGCCTTCCAGCAGTCACCGGACTCGACCCTCTCGCTGGTCGGTTTCGAGGACGAGCAGGTCAACTGGGAGGCCAACTCCACGCTGCTGGGCGAACGCTGCGGGCCGGTGCGCTGCATCCGCGAGGTCTGGGGCGCCGACTCCGGCACCAACGTCACCAAGACCGAGACCTTCTACCGCGACGCCATCACCTACCGCTACCGCGTGCGTGTGCATCCCATCCCGCCGGACGGTCTGTACACCAGCTGGGACTACAACCGCAGCGCCATGCTGCCGGCACCGGGCGAGGACGTGCCGGCCGGCCGCTATTTCACCGCGCTGCGCCCGCAGGGCGTGCCGATCGACGGCGTGAACGACGACGTCGGCCAGGTGGACGGCATCGTGCCGGTGGCTGGTCAGTGCATTACGCCCGATGGCCTGCAGCCGCCGGGGCCGACCGGCCTGTGCCCGGCGTTCTTCGACGCCGCCGACCCGAGCTTCAACCTGCCGCTGGCCTTCAACAACTGGGAGCAGGTGTCCGGCAAGGGCCGCAGCGGTTCGCTGGTCTATCTGTTCGAGCTGAAGGGCCCGACCTCGCTGGCCAACCCGCTGGTGGTGCCGTACTACCGCGACGACGCCTGCCTCGACGACGGCACCGGCGACGATCCCGTACCGCGGCCCTGGCCGGGCGAGAGCTACACCTGGAACGGCGGCAAGGTGCCGCAGGCCTACGATGCACGCGCCGGGCGTCCCCTCGACCACAGCGGCAAGACCTTCGCCGACTGCCTGCAGCGCCAGGGCGCGCACGGCGCGCACGGCATCCATTACTTCGCCACGCACGACACGGACAATCTGTTCGTCGAGGGCAAGCCGCTCACCGAGATCGACGGCCAGCAGTGGCAGTTCATGGTGCCGACCGAGCGGCCGCGCAATGTCGGCGACCATTACGCCAACGTGGTGCGCGCGCCGCTGCAGGCGGTGGTCGTGCCGCGGCCCGGCAGCGGCGGCGGCGACGTGGCCGGCGGGCTGCTCGGCGCGCTGGAGCGCTGGGGCGATGCGCTTCTCGCGGCGCTGGGGCAGCTGGGGCAGGGCAATGTGCTGGGCGCGTTCAACGCCGTGTTCGGCGGTGCGCAGCAGTTCGTGGCCGACCTGCTGCCGGTCGCCGCGCAGCAGCTCGGCCAGCTGGCCGGCCTGGCGCTGACGCCGCCCGGTGCGGAGGCCGTCGACAATCCGGCGCCCGAACCGCTCATGGCCGGCGTGGCCAGGGGCGTGCTCAAGGTGCCGGTGGGCGCGCCGCTCGGCGGCTATCTGCGGCCGCCGGTCGGCGGCGAATACATCGGGCCCGATCCGGTCGGCGAGCTGGCCGACAACATCCCGGCCATGGCCGACGGCTGCGATCCCGAGCATCCGGAAAGCTGTCCGCCGCTGGTGCCGCTGCCGGACGAGCTGCGCGCGATTCACTCGCCCTATGCCACCTACTCGCCGCCCAGCCGCGGCTATTACGACTCGCTCATCACCAAGGCGGTGGCGCTGCACGACGGCCATGACTACCTGGTGCTGGTCAAGACCGACCTGATCGGCATGCTCGACGAGGTGGTGCAGGACGTGAAGGCCGAGGTCAGGCGGCGCACCGGCATCGAGCTGGGCGACGGCCTGATCATGTCGGCCACGCACACACACGACGGTCCGGGCGCGGTGGCCAATCATTCCACGCGCTACTTCTGGCTGGCGATGGACGCCTATCAGCACGACCTGTACCGGCGCATGGTCCCGCAGCTGGCGGATGTGGTGGTGGCGGCGCTGGAGGACATGAAGCCCGCCCGCATCGGTCATGGCAGCGGCACCGAGATCGAGGGACTGAACGGCTATCGGCGCGGTCGCCTGGCCAGCTATGACATCGATAAGAATGACGCGCTGCGGCGCCGCATCGGCGTGCTGCGGGTGGACGATGCCGCCACCGGCGAGCCACGCGCGGTGGTGATCAACTGGGCCGCGCACGGCATCGCCTTCGACGTCGAGAACCAGTATTTCTCCGGCGACGTGCTGGGCGCGGTCGAGCGCGAGACCGAGCAGCTGATGAATATCCCGGTGGCGATGCTGGTGCAGAGCGTGGGCGGCGACGTCAGCCCACGCGGCGTCAGCAACGACAACAAGCTGCAGCGCATCGAAAGCTACGGCCGGCGTCTGGCGCCGCAGGTCAAGGCGATTGCCGAGGCCATCCCGGCGCAGAACATCCAGACCGCACCCGATCTGCGCAGCGTGTCGCAGCGCTTGATTCTCAACCGCGAGCGCCTGGGCTACGCCGCCCACGAGTATCCCTATCCCTGGGGCGCGGGCCAGTGCGGCAACGACATCGCCGTGCCCTTTGCCGACGTCGGCGTGAAGGACATCCCCGGCTACGACCAGACCGGCCTGCCGGTGAAGAACCCGTTCTGCCTGCCCTCGCCGCCGCCGGATCCGGTGGACCTGGCCGATAACGGCGTGGCCGAGAACGGCGCCTTCTATCCGCAGGACAGCATCCTCTACGCGGCGCAGATCGGCGCGGTGAAGCTGCTGGCGCAGCCGGGCGAGCCGCTGGTCGAGTACGGCGTGCGCCTGCTCGACATGGCCGAAGGCTTTGGCCATGCGCGAGATGACGTCTTCGTCTGGGGCTATGCCGGCGACCACGTCGGCTACATCCTGCCGCCGGAGGAAGTGGACTGGGCCACGTTCGGCGGCGCCGAATCCACGACCACGTTCTGGGGCTGGAAACAGGGCCAGCGCTTCCTCGATGTCAGTCGCGCGTTGCTGCAAGCGCTGGACGAGGGCAGCGCGCCGCCGCCGCATGAGTTCCAGGTCAACTACGGCTTGTACAAGCAGCTGTACGAGGCCACGCCGCCAGCGCCGGTGACGCCTTCGCTGCTGCCGGGTGCCGTGGTCGAGCAGCCCTCCGACATCCGTCGCTTCGAGGCCACCCGCTTCGTATTCGAAGGCGGCGATCCGGTGCTCGATTTCCCGAGCGTGTTGATGGAGCGCGAAACCACGCCCGGCATCTGGGCAGCGGTCACACGCGCCAACGGCGAGCCGCTGGACACTTTCTTCGAGATGCATCTCAAGTACCGCCTGGTCAGCGCGCGGCATCTGTGGACGGTCGAGTTCGAGGCGCCGAAGGACTGGCCGACGGGCAATTACCGCTTCGTGGTTTCCGGCCAGGCATTGCAGGCGGGCGAGACGCCGTACACGCTGACCTCGGACAGCTTCACCGTGTCCATCTCGTCGACCCTGCAGATCTCCTCGCCGGCGAGCAACAACGGCAACTGCGAGGTCACGCTGAGCTACACGCCGCGGCCCGACAACTACCGCGTGATCGATCCTTACGTTCCGGCCAACCAGCCGGCGCCGGTGCGCGCGGCGACGGTGACGTTCAGCCTTGGCGGCACACCGATCGGCAGCGACGACAGCGCCACGATCAGCGGCTTGCAGGCGAGCTATTCGATTCCCGGTGCCTGCCCGACGGGAGTCAGTGCCAGCGCAGTGGACAGCTACGGCAACACCACACCGGGCGGCAGTGGCGGTGGC
>DATLYR010000011.1 GCA_035574475.1 Nevskiales bacterium
AGCGCGGGATGTTCATGGGGGGGCTCAGGCGCACGCAGCGGCGCGAGGCCGAGCGAATCGAGGAGTGACAGGGCGTAGCGGCGCGCCGTCAGCGCGCCCTGCTCGTCGGGCCTGTTCAGCCGCGCCCGGCCTGGCGCTGCGCCCATACCTGCTCCGCGCGCTGCTTGAGGCCGTCGGTCATGCCGGCAAAGCCGGCCTCCAGCTGCCGGCCCATGAGCGCGCGCACCAGCGGCATCAGCCAGCCACACAACTCGAAGTGCGAGACATAGCGGCAGCGCTTGCCGTCGAGCGGGTTGAGATCGTGGGATCTGTAGGACGCCAGCGCGCCCGGCGGCAGCGGCTTCATGCGATAGGCGAAGCGGCGCTTGGGCTCGAATTCCAGCATGACTTCGTTGGCGGTCTGCAACCTGTTGCCCAGCCGCACCTTCATGTCGATCGCCTCGCCGGGCTTGAGCGAGGATTGGCACTCGAGCACGAAGGGGTTCCACTCGCCATAGCGCGGCAGGTCGGTGAGCACCTCCCAGACCACGTCGGCGGGCGCGTCGATATCGACCGTCTTGTTAATGACGAACCTCATGAAGCCTCCGCAAATTCCTGCCGGATCACCCGTCGCAGCACCTTACCGGTTTCGTTGTAGGGCAGCGCGTCCTTGAACACGATCTTCTGCGGCACGCGCGAGGAGCGTAGCTTGTCCTTGACCAGCGCCTGCAGTTCCTGCGCGCTGGCCTTGGCGCCGGGCTTGAGCACCACCGCCGCCGCCACGGCCTCGCCCCACTGCTCGTCCGGCATCGCCACACAGGCGCAGTCGGCGACCGCGGGGTGGGTCAGCAGCACGTCCTCGATCTCGCCGGGCGAGATGTTTTCGCCGCCGCGCACGATCACGTCGTCGGCACGGCCCTCGAGGAACAGATAGCCTTCGGCGTCGAGATAGCCGCGGTCCTTGGTCGGAAACCAGCCGTCGGCGTCGAGCTGGCTGCCTTGCTGCAAGTATTCTCCAGACACCTGCGGCCCGCGCACGAACACCAGCCCTGCCTCCTCCGGCCCCAGCACCCGGCCGCTCTCGTCGCGGATCTGGATCTCGACCGCGGCCGGTTTGCCCACCGAGCCCAGGCGGCGCTGTACCGCCGGATCGCTGCTGGCGGCCGCCGCGCGATGATCCTCCGGCCCCAGCACGGCGATGGTCGAGCTGGTTTCGGTCAGGCCGTAGGCATTGGTGAAGTCCACGTCCGGAAACAGCGTCATCGCCTTCCGGATGACGGACAGCGGCATCTTGCCGCCGCCGTAGGCGATCGCCTTGAGCGCCGGCAGCCTCGGCGCTTCGCCACGCGCCTCCAGGTGCTCCACCACGCGCTGCAGCATGGTCGGCACCAGGAAGGCGTTGCTCACGCCGTTGTCGCGGCAGGCATCCAGCCAGGCCTGCGGCTCGAAGGCCTCCAGCTGCACCATGCGCCGGCAGGCGTAGGTCGAGGACAACACCGCCGAGATGCCGGCGATGTGGTAAGGCGGCACGGTGACCACGATGGCATCGTGCTCGTCGGCGGCGCCGAATTCCACCGTGCCGACGATGTAGGCCATCAGGTTTTCGTGGCGCAGGATGGCGGCCTTGGGCTTGCCGGTGGTGCCGCTGGTGAACAGCTGCACGGCAATGTCGTGCGGGTCTTCGCTCGGCGTCGGCGCCGCATCCGTCGCCGGCAGCGAGAGCAGCTCGGCGCGATCAATGATCTGCACGTCGGTACGCTTATCCAGCTTGCCGGCGAATTCGGCGCTCGTGACCAGCACGGCCGGCGCCACGCGCGCGATCAGCTCGTCGAGCTCGGCCGCGGTCAGGCGGTAGTTCAGCGGCACGTAGGGAATGCCGGCATAGGCCGCGCCGAAGATCGCCACCGGCGCGGCCGGGCCGTTCACATCCAGGAAAGCCACGTAGTTCGCGCCGCTGGCGCGAAAACGCGCGGCGGCGCGGCAGGCCTTCTCGCGCAGCTGCGCATACGTCAACCGCTCGGCCCCCGACACCACACCGATGCGGTCACCGAAAGCCTCGGCGGCCATGTCCAGGATGGTGGAGATGTTCATGCCAAGACCTCCCTCCCCCGCGACGGGGCAGGGTTGGGGTGGGAATCAAAGTTCAGCGCCAACCGATCACTCCCATCCTGGCCTTCCCCCATCCAGGGGGAGGGCATGCAGGTGTACATCGTGCGCATGCTAATCCGAACTGGGCAGCTGCTTCGCCTGCTTGATCTCCAGCGGCGTACCGTTCAAGGTCAGCACGCCCTTGCCGCCCTTGGTGCACAGCAGCTCGACCGACTCGTCGGCGTTGACGTAGCGCTTGCCGATCAGGGTCTCGCCGTCCGGCGCGCCGGGGCTCGAAGGATCGTTGGGGCCGACCATCGGCACACCGCCGCAGCTCAGCTCATGCTCGCCCGGCGGTGCCTTGACCACCATCACCTGGGTGTCGCTCACCGCGCTCTTGAACCGCGCACCTGCCTTCAATGCCATCGCCATAACTCGCTCTCCATCCATTCATTCGCCTGATTTTTCGTCACCCCGGCGCAGGCCGGGGTCCAGTGCCTTTTTTAAAGGAAAGGCGCTGGATTCCGGCTTTCGCCGGAATGACGTAATTCTGTTCATATCCTCGCGGCCGTTACTTCATCCACCCACGCCGCCAGCGTCTCGAACTGCTGCTGGCGCGACGCAAACAGGAAATGACTGTGCCCGGTACCGGGCCAGATGTTCAAGCTCACCGCCGGGCTGGCCGGGAAGGCCGCCGGGATGTCCTGCGGCGGGCCGGCGATGTCCAGCTCGCCCACGCCGAGAAACACCGGCACGTCCACCTGCGCCGCCTCCGGTGCGACGTTGCCGGGCAGCATGGACATGAAGGCCGGCACCGGCAGCAGCGGCTCGGAGGCCGGCTTGATGACCGCGCTCGCGCGCGGATCCGCCTGGGCGCCCGCGTACAGGCCACTGGACTCGCCGCCGCCCTTGATCACCGGGTACGGCACGGAGAAGAACTGCCGTGCCAGTTCCACCAGCCTTGCGCGCACGGCCTCGGTGCCCTGCGCGGCCAGCGCACGCGTCTCGGGCGACAGGTATTCGGGCAGCCCCCGCGTGGAAAAACCCAGCAGCGCCAGCGCCACATGCGGGCGGTGATACGCCTGCTGCAAGACGGTCATCATCGCGCCCATCGAATGACCGACGCCGACCGTTTTCAGGCCCGGCCGTTGCGCGCACAGCTCGGACAGCACCGCCTCGGTCGCATTGGCATTGGCCTGGGTCAGCAGTTCCGGCGTGAGCGCAAAGCCGTCGGCCGGCTTGTCGCTGCCGCCAAGACCCAGGTAATCGAGCATCACCACCGTGAAGCCACGCGCGGCCATCTGGCGCGCGAAGCTGAAGCTCATGGCGTCGGCCGAGCCGTCGGTCGCGTACAGGTCGTAGAAGCGCCGGTTCATACCGCCGCCCGGCAGGCAGACCAGCGCCACGGGCCTGGCGCTGTCGGCGTCCGGCTGGCGGATCTCGACCGCGATGCGCAGCGGGCCTGCGCCCGGCAGTGAGACGCCGCTGTCGACCTGTTTCTGTATCACGCTCTGCACGTTCGCGGATCCTGCACTCAGCGCCCCCTCCACAAGGGGGAGGGGAAATTTGGTGACGGCCACGCTCATGCCCTGGCGAGAATCGCGCCGGCCATGCCGGAGGACACCAGTACGTGCTGCACGTTCTTCACCTGGTTCACCGAAGTGCCACGCACCTGGCGCACGCCCTCGGCCATGCTGTTCATGCCGTGGATATAGGCCTCGCCGAGCAGGCCGCCGTGCGTGTTCACTGGCAGCGCACCGTCGATCGCGATCTGGCCGCTCTTCACGAAGTCCTTGGCCTCGCCGGGCTTACAGAAGCCGAACGCCTCCAGCTGCAACAGCACGTGCGGGGTGAAGGCGTCGTAGATCATGGCGCACTGCATGTCGGAGGGCTTGAGTCCCGTCATCGCCCACAGGCGCCTGGCCACCCCCATGGCCTCCGGCATCACGGTGAGGTCGTCGTGGTAATAGTTCGAGATCACCTCGACGTTGTACGGGATGGACTGTGTCGCGCCCAGGATGCGCACCGGCGGCTGTTTCAGGTCTTTCGCACGCTCGAGGCTGGTCACCAGGATGGCGACGCCGCCGTCGGATTCCTGGCAGCAGTCGAGCAGGCGCAACAGCGGTTCCATGATCCACTTCGAGTTCTGGTGGTCCTCGAGCGTGATCGGGCGCTGGTAGAACCAGGCCTTGGGATTGGTGGCGGCGTACTTGCGTTGCTGCACCGATACGTAGCCGAGATCACGGTTGGTCACGCCGTACCTGTGCATGTAACGGCCGGCCTGCAGCGCCGCCCAGCTGGCGGGTGTCATGGCGCCGTAGGGGATGCACCACAGGAGCGACCCGGTGCCATGCCCGGCGGTGTAGCCGGACATGTTGGCCTGGTTCGGATTCTGGCCGAAGCGATACTGCGAGCGCTCGTTCATCGCGCGCCAGATCAGCACGTTCTGGCACAGACCCGCGTTGACCAGCGCCATGGCCTGAAAGATCGTACCGGCCGCCGCCGCGCCGCCACCCGGGATGCGCGTGGTATAGGCCAGGTCCTTCACACCGAGGCAGCGCGCGAGTGAAATCTCGTCGCTGTTGTCGATGGTGAAGGTGATCATGCCATCGATGTCGCGCGGGTCCACGCCGGCGTCCTCGCAGGCAGCCAGCGAACACTCGGCCGCGAGCTGCAGCTCGCTGCGGCCGGAGGCCTTGGAGAACTCGGTGGCGCCGATGCCAGCGATCGCGGCTTCCGTGAATTTGCGTGTCATATCAAATTACCTGAGCGAACCGTCGATGAAGAAATCGTTACGAGCAGCCCAGCCGCGCGGAGCAGGAGCGCAGGAACCGGAGCGTACACATTAGTACGTGAGGATTCCGAGCACCGCGCGACAAAGCGGATGGGTTGCGCAGTAGATTTTTCATCGACGGGGGCGGAACACCGGCACCTTGTGATTGCCCATGGTCGGCTCGAAGGTCACTTCCACCGGCATGTCGTGCCGCATGTCTTCGATCTTGACGCCGACCACGTTGGATACCATGCGGATGCCCTCTTCCAGCGCGATCACGGCGATGATCGGCGGCTCGCGGAAGCCGAACGGCGGCGGATGCCGCGGCACCGCCCAGGTATAGACCGTGCCGCGCCCGGACAGCGGCACCTCCTCGCGCGCGAGGCTGTGGCAGTGCGGACACATCGGCCGCGGCGGGAAGCGGAACCTGCCGCAGTCGCTGCACTTCTGGCCGATGAATTCCTCGCGGTCGGCCGCCGCCCAGAAGCTCTTGGCATCCGGCGTGACGATCGGCGCGATGCGCGTCGGCTTGGGCGCGGCCTCGGCCGCGGGTTCGGTGGGTTCGGACATGGTGACCTACATCGTTTGTGGCCCCTCCCCCTTGGTGGGCGAGGGTTGGGAGGGGTGACCTGCCCCGCCCCCTCCATCCCCACCCTCTCCCATCAGGGGACAGGGAGTGAAACCCTCAGCCCTTCTTGGCCTCCTGCTGCAGCAAGCCCGCCATGCCCGGCTTGGCCGCCTGTCCGGCGGCCTGCGCAGCGGGCCGTGGCGGCATCCGCGGCATGCCGGGGAAACCGATCGCGAACTGCTCCTCCATCTGCTTCATCTGCTCTTCCGTGTAGCCCATCCCGGCCATGATTTCCTGGGTGTGCTCGCCCACGATCAGCGGCCGCCCCTGGATCACGCCCGGCGTATCGGACAGATCGAAGAGCAGCCCGATCTGATCCAGCTTGCCGACGTGCGGATGCTGGAAAGACACCACCCATTTGCGCTTCCGGAACTCGGCGTCGTCGTGCAGCCTGCGCGAGAACTCCGGATCCACGATTTCCACCGGCACGCCGGCGGCATCGAGCTTCCGGAACCAGTTGGCGGCGGTGTCGCCGAGGAGCCGCTCGCCGATCA
>DATLYR010000012.1 GCA_035574475.1 Nevskiales bacterium
CCCGCCCCGCCATGGACCCGACCGGCATGCGTCTTTCGCAGTTCCCGCTGTTCACCACCAAGGAAACCCCGGCCGATGCCGAGATCGTCAGCCACCAGCTGATGTTGCGCGCAGGGCTGATCCGGCGCCTGGCCGCCGGCCTGTACACCTGGGCGCCGCTGGGCCTGCGCGTGCTGCGCAAAGTGGAGGCCATCGTGCGCGAGGAGCTCGAGCGCGCCGGCTGCGTGGAGGTGCTGCTGCCGATCGTGCAGCCTGCCGAGCTGTGGCAGCAGTCCGGCCGCTGGGGCCTGATGGGCCCGGAGATGCTGCGGCTCAAGGATCGCCACGAGCGCGACTTCTGCTTTGCGCCCACCGCCGAGGAAGTGATCACCACACTGGTGAAGGAGGAATACCGCAGCTACAAGCAGCTGCCGGTGAACTTCTACCAGATCGGCACCAAGTTCCGCGACGAGCGCCGGCCGCGCTTCGGCGTGATGCGCGCACGCGAGTTCCTGATGAAGGACGGCTATTCCTTCCACATGGATGATGCCGACCTCGATCGCGAGTATCTCAACATGCGCGAGGCGTATTCACGCATCTTCACGCGGCTGGGCATCGCGTTCCGTATCGTGCAGGCCGATTCCGGCAACATCGGCGGCACGGCATCGGAAGAATTCCACGTACTGGCGCAGTCCGGCGAGGACCTGCTGGCGGTGGCGAGCCAGGGCAGTTATGCGGCCAACATCGAGGCCGCACCGGCGCCGGCGCCGGGCCCGCGCCCGGCGGCGCGGGAAAGGATGCAGAAGGCGCACACGCCCGGCCAGGTGACCTGCGCCGAAGTCGCCGCCTACCTCAAGCGGCCGCTCGAGCGCACGGTCAAGAGCATCGCGGTCGAGGCCAACGGCCGGCATTACCTGCTGCTGCTGCGCGGCGACCACGAAGCCAATCTGGTCAAGATCGGCAAGCTCGAGGGGCTGGGCGGCTACCGGCTCGCCACCGAAGCGGAGCTCGAAACCGTGTTCGGCAGCGTCGCCGGCTACATCGGCCCGGTCGGCATCGGCGCCGATGTCGTCGTGATTGCCGACGCGGCAGTGGCGGCCATGGCGGATTTCGTCTGCGGCGCCAACGAAAAGGACTACCACCTGACCGGCGTCAACTGGGGCCGCGACCTGCCGGAACCGCAGCAGGTCGCAGACATCCGTAACGTGGTCGCCGGCGAGCCGGCGCCCGACGGCCAGGGCGCGTATGAACTGGTACGCGGCATCGAGGTCGGCCATATCTTCAAGCTCGGCCGCAAGTACAGCCAGGCGCTGGACGTGCGCGTGCTCGATGCCGCCGGCAAGGAACAGGTGCCGATCATGGGCACTTACGGCATCGGTGTGTCGCGCGTGGTCGGCGCGGTGATCGAGCAGAGCCACGATGCGAACGGCATCATCTGGCCGGACGCGATCGCGCCCTTCCGCGTGCTGATCACTCCGGTCAACCTGCAGAAGTCGGAACGCGTACAGGCTGCGGCGCAGGCGCTGTACCAGGGCCTGCGCGCGGCTGGCATCGACGTCGCGCTGGACGATCGCGGTCTGCGGCCCGGGCCGATGTTCGCGGACGCGGACCTCATCGGCATTCCGCACCGCATCACCATCGGCGAGCGCGGCCTCGACCAGGACATGCTGGAATACAAACACCGCCGCGCCGCCGAGGCGCGCAACCTCCCCAACCGGCTGGAGGCGGTGCTGGAGCTGCTGCGGGACTGACATGAAGCCGGTCATCGAAATGCTGGTGCTCTACTACAGCCGCTACGGCGCCACCGCCGAGATGGCGCGGCGGGTGGCGCGCGGCATCGAGTCGGTGGACGGCTGCGCCGCACGCCTGCGCACGGTGCCGCCGGTATCGCCCGTGTGCGAAGCCACTGCACCGGAGATTCCGGAATCCGGGCCGCCCTACGCGACGGCCGACGACCTCAAGGAATGCGCCGGGCTGGCGCTGGGCAGCCCGACGCGCTTCGGCAACATGGCCGCGCCGCTGAAATACTTCCTCGATTCCACCGGCGCACTGTGGCTGTCCGGGGCCTTGGTCGGCAAACCGGCCGCGGTATTCACCTCGACCTCGTCCATGCATGGGGGCCAGGAAACCACTCTGCTGTCCATGATGCTGCCGCTGCTGCACCACGGCATGCTGATCGTGGGACTGCCCTACACCGAAACCGCACTGATCAAGACGCGCAGTGGCGGCACGCCTTACGGCCCGAGCCACCTCGCTGGCAGCGACAGCAAGCTGCCGCTGAGCGAGCACGAAAAGACTCTGTGCGAGGCACTGGGCCGGCGCCTGGCGGAGATCGCGCTCAGGCTGCAGGCCACGGGATGAGGAAAGCCAGTCACTCGGCCCGCATCCTGGCGCTGGCCAGCCTGATGACGCTGGTCGTCAGCCTGTTCTACTGGTACGGGCAGCTGCTGCCCTCGGCGCGCCTCGGCACCTGGCTGCCGGCACTGTTGACCGCGCCGCTGCTGCTGCCGCTGCCGGGGCTGATCCGCGGCCGGCCCTATACCCACGCCTGGGCCAGCCTGCTGTCACTGCCCTACCTGGGCTGGGCGCTGACCGAGCTGCTGGCGACGCCGGCGGCGCGCCCGGCCGCCTATCCGGCCTTCTTCGCCGCGCTGCTGCTGTTCATGGGTTGCGTGCTGTTCGTGCGCCTCGAGCGGCGCGAGCGGATGCACTCGGGTTTCTAGCCGCGCCTACGGCTCGCGAGCCTGCACCAGCACCTCGCGCACGAACGGCAGCGTGAGGCGGCGCTGCGCGGCCAGCGAGGCGTGATCCAGCTGCTCCAGAACAGCCAACAGGGAGGGGATGTCGCGCGCGGCACGGCTCAGCAGAAAACGTCCGACTTCCTCCGACAGTTCCAGCCCGCGGCTGCGCGCGCGCTGCTGCAGCAGGCGGATCTTTTCTTCGTCGCCGAGTGGCCTGAGCGCATACACCGGGCCCCAGGCCAGGCGTGTGGCCAGATCCCTGAGCGTCAGGCCCAGTTCCATCGGCGGCTGCGAACCTGCGGCCAGCAGACTGCCGCCCGAGGCGCGCAGCCCGTCGCACAAGGCCATCAAGGCCTGCTCCCAGTCGCGCCGCCCCGCCACGGCCTGGACGTCATCCAGGCACACCAGGTTCAGCTGCGCCAGACCCTGCAGCAGCTGCGGCTCGGCTGTCCGCAGTTCAGCCAGCGGCAAATAGGCCGCCGCCTGGCCCTGCTCGCCCGCGGCGCGCGAGGCGGCCTGCAGCAGGTGAGTACGGCCGCTGCCTTCCATGCCCCAGAGAAACAGCACGCGCGGTACCTGCGCGGCGCCGGCCTGCGCGACGGCCCGCTCCAGCTGGCGCAGCAGCTCGATATTCGGCCCCGGGAAAAAACTGGCAAAGCTGGCGTTGTCGCGCAGCTGCACGCCGAGCGGCAGCTGGACCGGCCAGCGTATCGGCAGCATTAACGCCTAGCCTTTCTGGTAGAGGTCGCTGGCGACCCACTGCCGGCGCAGGTGGCGCAGCAGCACTGCGATCACCGCCGCCGCCGGCAGCGCCAGCAGCACCCCGACGAAGCCGAACAGCTGCCCGCCGGCCAGCACCGCGAAGATCACCGCCACCGGATGCAGGCCGATGCGGTTACCCACCAGCCGCGGCGTGAACAGGTAGCTTTCCAGCAGCTGGCCGAACGTGAAGACCACGGCCACCGGCAGCAGCGCCATCAGCGACTGCTCCTGCACCAGCATGGCGGCGCTGGCCAGGATGACGCCGATGATGAAGCCCAGGTAGGGCACGAAGCTGACCAGGCCGGTGATGACGCCGACCAGCAGCGCCAGCTTCAGCCCGCACAGCGCCAGCGCGATGCTGTAGTAAACCGCCAGCGACAGCATCACCAGCAGCTGGCCGCGCACGAAGGCACCCAGCACGTCGTCGAACTCCCGCGCCAGTCCGTTCACCGTCGGTTGCAGGTGCTGCGGCACCAGCTCGCGCACGCGCTGCACGAAGGCATGCCAGTCGCGCATGAGGTAGAAGGTAATGACGGGGATCAGCACGGCATTGCCGACCAGCGCCAGCAGGGTCATGCCGGACTGGCTCACGGTCTGCAGGAAGCCGGGCACCAGGCCGCCGGCTTTGGTCCAGTGCTGGGCGAAGACCGCCTTGACGGTCGCGGCATCGAGCGTATAGCCCTCGGGCAGCAGACGTTCCAGCCAGGGCAGCAGTACGCGCTGCAGCCACAGCAGGTAGTCCGGCAGGTTCTGCAACAGCTGGCCCAGCTGGCGCTCCAGCGGCGGGAACAGCAGGATCGCCAGCACGATGCCGCCGGCGTAGAGCGTGACGAACACCAGCGTCACCGCCAGCGTGCGCGACAGCCGCAGCCGTTGCAGGCGCTGGACGACCGGGTCGCCGAGGTAAGCCAGACCGGCCGCAATCACGAACGGCGTCAACACGCGGCCAAGCAAGTACACCAGCACCAGCAGGGCCAGACCAATGGCGGCCCAGGCCCAGCGGTTCTTGAGCAGAAAACCGTTCATGCCTACTTCGCGAGCTCGTACTGCAACGGTGCGTCCGCGGAAGGCGACGCGCCGGACGCCAGCGGCCTGAGCAGGCTGCCGAGGGCAATGGCCTGCTCCAGCGCACGGCGGTCGCCGCGCAGCTCGAGCGCGTACACCGCCATACCGTCAGCGATCTCGACCAGTTCCGCGGCGCTGACGGCGCTCAGCCCGGCCAGATATTTGGATACGCGCGCATAATCGGCCGCGCTCTCGACGCCCGCCACTTCCAGCCGCAGCGGACCATCGGCCTCCGTCGCACCGCCCCGCAGTGCGTAGCGTGCTGCATAGGCATTGGCCAGCTGGTCGATGCCGAAGGCAAGGGCGTCCTCGCGATTTGCCGCGGTGCCCTGCCAGCGGTCCAGCGGCTGGCCGTTTTCGAACAGCGTCCACTGCCCGCTCCACTGCGCACCCTTCTGCGTAACGCGGCCAACCAGCACGCGACGCTGTCCGTCGGCCTGCGCCGCCGCCAGCACGCTGCCGCTCATGCCCTGCAGCACGTCCTGCAGTTCGTTGGCGCCGCCGGAAGCGGGCAACAGCACCGGCACACCGCGCGCAAGCGCCGTCTGCAGCAGCGACGGCGCCTCGACCGCGGCCAGGTTCTCGGTCAGCAGCCAGCGCGCGTTGTCCTCCTGCACGCCCAGCCAGACCTGCGTGACCGGCCGTTCGCGGCCCCACACCGGCAGGCCGCGCTCGTGCAGCAGCGCCTCGAGCGCACGCGCGT
>DATLYR010000013.1 GCA_035574475.1 Nevskiales bacterium
CCGCCAGTTCCACCAGGTCGGCGTCGAGGCCTTCGGCATGGCCGGGCCGCAGACCGACGCCGAGGTCATCGCGCTGTCGGCGCGCATCCTGCGCCGGCTGGGGCTGCTGGACGGCGCGGCCAACGTGAGGCTCGAGCTGAACTCGCTCGGCACGCCGGCCGCGCGCGCGCAGTACCGCGAGGCCCTGGTTGCGTATTTCAGCCGGCATGAGGCGGCACTGGACGAAGACTCGCGCCGGCGGCTGCACAGCAACCCGCTGCGCATCCTGGACAGCAAGAGCCCGCACATGCAGGCCCTGATCGCCGGCGCACCGCAGCTGTCGGAGCACCTGGACGCCGAGTCGCGCGCACATTTCGAGAAGGTTCAGGCCGGGCTGCGCGATATCGGCGTGGATTACACGATCAATCCCCGTCTGGTGCGCGGTCTCGACTACTACACGCGCACCGTATTCGAGTGGACCACGGACCGCCTGGGTGCCCAGGGCACGGTCTGCGCCGGCGGCCGTTACGACGGGCTGGTGGCCCAGCTGGGCGGTGCCGACACGCCGGCGGTCGGCTTCGCCATGGGCGTGGAACGCATCGTCCAGCTGTGCCGGACGGTGGATAATGACGCGGGCTTCAGGGACAATCAGACCCCCCACGCCTATCTGTGCTGGCTGGGTGAAACGGCCGGCGCTTCGGCTCTGTGCCTGGCCGAGCGCTTGCGGGATGCTGGCCTGCGTGTCGCCAGCGATGCCGGCGGTGTTCTCAAGGCGCAGCTCAAGCGTGCCGATCGCAGCGACGCGCGCTATGCGTTGATCCTCGGCGACGAGGAAGCGCGCACCGGCCAGTGCCAGGTGAAGTCCCTGCGCGAGACGGGTGGCCAGCAGGCGGTGCCGCTGGACCGGGTCAAGGACTATTTGCTGGAACGGCTCGGACAGGGGGGCTGACCCCCTCGGGCTTCGGAGCGAACGTTGGAAACCTACAATCCCGATGACCAACTGCAGCAGCTGCGCCAGTGGCTGCGCGACAACGGCCCCGCGCTGCTGGCCGGCCTGCTGCTGGGCGCGGCGCTGGTGGCCGGCTGGAGCGGCTGGAAGTTCTATTCCGCCCGCCAGGCGCTGCAGGCGTCCGCCGAGTACGAGCATCTGCGCCGGGTCTTGCAGTCCGCGGACGGCGAGCACGGTGGTGCGCAGGGCCGGGCGGCGCATGCCGAGCAGATCGTCGCGACGCTCACTGGGCGTTACGCGCGCACGCCCTACGCGGCGCTGGGCGCGCTGACGCTGGCCGCCGACCAGGTGCGTCGCAGCCAGCATGAGGCCGCGCTGGAACAGTACGCCTGGGTGCGCGAGAACGCCCGTGACCGCAAGCTGCGGCACGTGGCACGGCTGCGGCGCGCGCGCCTGCTGTGGAGCCTGGGCCGCTCCGAGGAGGCGCTGGCGGAGCTGCAGGTGCGCAAGGCCGGCAGTTTCACCGCGCTGTTCGCCGAGCTGCGCGGCGACATCCTGGCTGCGCAGGGCCGCCGCGACGAGGCGCGCCAGGCCTACGCCGAGGCCCTGGCGGCGGCCGATTACGCGCCCGAGCTGCGCGCCGGCATCGAATTGAAGCTAAACGATCTCAGCACCGAGGCGGCGTCCGCGTCGCCGACCGTCACCGGGGTGCGCTGAACATGGCACGCGCCGTTTTCCTGCTGGTCCCGGCCGTGTTGCTGGCCGGCTGCAGTCTCTTCGGCGGCGGCAGCAGCGAGCCGGTGGAGGTCCCCGCCGAGCTGCCGGCGCTGCCCGCGGGCGCGGTGCAGGGCCGGGTGCTGTGGCGCGGCAGCGCCGGCAGCTTCCCCAAGAAGGATTTCTACGGCCTGCGCCTGGCGCTGGACGGGCAGCGCCTGTACGCGGCGGACGGTGAAGGTCGCGTCACTGCCTTCGATCCGGGCAGCGGCCGCGTGCTGTGGCGGGCGGAAACCCGGCCGCGGCTGGCGGCGGGCGCGGGCGTCAGCGGCACTGCGGTGCTGGTCGGCGCGCTCGACGGCGAGGTGGTCGCCATCAGTGCCGAGGACGGCCGCGCGCTGTGGCGCTCGGCCGTGTCGAGCGAGGTGCTGGCGCCGCCGGCCGGCGACGGCGACACCGTGGTGGTACGCACCGGCGATGGCCGGCTCTACGGCCTGGCAGTGGCCGACGGACAACGGCGCTGGACCTTCGATCGCGCGGTGCCGACCCTGAGCCTGCGCGGCGTCTCGCAGCCGGTCGTGTCGGAAGGGCGGGTGTATGCCGGCCTGGACACCGGCAAGCTGGTGGCGCTGGAACTGCAGAGCGGCCGGGTGCTGTGGGAAGAGGCGGTCAGCACACCGGGCGGGCGCTCGGAGATCGATCGGCTGGTGGACCTCGATGCCGACCCGGTGCTGGCCGACGGCGTGCTCTATGCCGTGAGCTACGGCGGCCAGGTGGTGGCATTGGATGCTGCCACCGGCAAGCTCAAGTGGCGCCAGGATCTGGCCAGCTACAGCGGCCTGGCGGTCGCGGACAATCGCGTCTTCGCCAGCGACCGCGAAGGCCGCGTCTGGGCGCTGGACCGCGACAACGGCGCCGTGCTGTGGCAGCAGGAAGGGCTCAAGCACCGCCGCTTGACGCGGCCGGCGGTGCATGGCGGGCTGGTGGCGGTCGGCGACTTGGAGGGCTATGTGCACTGGCTGTCGCCGCAAGACGGCAGCCTGCGCGGCCGGCTCAAGGCCGGACGCTCGGCCCTGGT
>DATLYR010000014.1 GCA_035574475.1 Nevskiales bacterium
CGACGGCTCGCGCTGGTGGTGGCCGTTTGACTGAAGCCGCCGGTCGCCGCAGCCTGTATCCCGAGCTCGAGCCTTACCGCAGCGGCCGCCTGCGCGTCTCGGGCCTGCACGAGCTGTATTACGAAGAGTGCGGGAACCCGGAAGGCCAGCCCGCGCTGTTCGTGCACGGCGGCCCGGGCGCCGGCTGCGCACCCTGGCAGCGGCGCTTCTTCGACCCCGCGCACTACCGCATCGTGCTGTTCGACCAGCGCGGCTGCGGCCGCAGCACGCCGCACGCCTGCCTCGAGGACAACACCACCTGGGACCTGGTCGCGGACATGGAGCGCCTGCGCGCGATGCTGGGCATCGGGCGCTGGCTGGTGTTCGGCGGCTCCTGGGGCAGCACGCTGGCGCTGGCCTATGCCGAGACGCATCCCGAACGCGTCAGCGCGCTGGTGCTGCGCGGCGTGTTCCTGCTGCGCCCGTTCGAGCTGCGCTGGTTCTACCAGGAGGGCTGCAGCTACCTGTTCCCGGACGCCTGGCAACATTACCTGGCGCCGATCCCGGAGGCGGAGCGTGGTGACCTGATCGCCGCCTATCACCGCCGGCTCACGGGCGCGGATGCCGCCGCGCGGCTGCGGGCGGCGCGCGCCTGGAGCCAGTGGGAGGCCGCCACCTCCAAGCTGCTACCCGACCCGCAGATGGTGCAGAACTGGGGTGAGGACCGCTTCGCCGAGGCCATCGCCCGTATCGAGTGCCATTACTTCGTCAATCGCGGTTTCTTCACGCACCCGGACCAGCTGCTCGACGGTGTCGCACGCATCCGCAGCATTCCCGCCGTGATCGTGCAGGGCCGCTATGACGTGGTGTGCCCGCTGGTCAGCGCCTGGGACCTGCACCGGTGCTGGCCGGAGGCCGAGCTGCAGATCATCCCCGACGCCGGCCACGCCGCCAGCGAGCCCGGCATCGTGGATGCGCTGGTGCGCGCCACCGACCGCTTCCGTGCTGCGCGCTAAGCTTCTCATCATGTTCCGTCGCCTGCGCCTTATTGCCCTGCTGTGCCTGCCGTGGCCGTACGGCATGGCGATGGCCGCCGAGGCACCCACGCAGGGCATCGGCCTGGTGCTGAGCGGCGGCGGCGCACGCGGCGCGGCGCATATCGGCGTGCTCAAGGTGCTGGAGCGCGAGCGCATCCCGGTGGCGGCGATTGCCGGCACCAGCATGGGCGCGATCGTCGGCGGCCTGTACGCGGCCGGCTACAGCGCCGCCGAGATCGAGCGCATCATCCTGGCGATCGACTGGCGCGAGCTGTTCAACGACGACCCGCCGCGGCGCGAGCTGCCGATGCGGCGCAAGGAAGACGACCTGCGTTTCCTGCTCGACTTCAAACTCGGCTATCGCGATGGCCGCATCCAGCTGCCGGCCGGCGTGATCCAGGGCCAGGAGCTGCTCATGCTGCTGCGCCGGCTGCTGGTCTCCACCTGGAACCAGCCGGACTTCGACGCGCTGCCGATCCCGTTCCGCTGCGTCGGTACCGACATCGGTCGCGGCGAGCCGGTGGTGTTCGCGCGCGGCGACCTGGCGCTAGCGATCCGCGCCAGCCTGTCGGTGCCGGCGGCCTTCGCGCCGATCCAGGTCGAGGGCCGGCTGATGGTGGACGGCGGCATCGTCAACAACCTGCCGGTGGACGTGGCCCGCAGCATGGGCGCACGCCCGCTGCTGGTGGTCAACGTCAGTGAGCCGCTGCTGCCGGAATCCCGGCTCAATTCGCCAGTGGCGATCTCCGAGCAGATGCTGACGATACTGATGCAGCGCCAGACCGAAGCCGCGCTGGCCCGGCTCGGCCCCGAGGATCTGGTGTTGGCGCCGCAGCTCGGCGAGTTCGGCAGCAGCGAATTCGATCGTGTTGCCGAAGCGATCCCGGCCGGCGAACAGGCGGCCGCGCAGCAGCTCGAGCGGCTGCATGCCTTCCGCCTGGATGAGGCCGGCTACGCCGCCTGGCAGGCACGGCACCGCCGGCGCGACTTCGACCCGCCGCTGGTGGCCTTTCTCGACGTGATCAGGGACCGCAGCCGCACCGCCGGCTACGTCGAGAACCAGCTGGCCGGCACGGTGGGCCGGCCGCTCGACGTCAGGCAGCTCGAGCGCGACATTGGCCAGGCCTACGGCGCCGGCCGCTACGAGCGCATCGACTGGCAGTTGCAGCAACGCAACGGCCAGACCGGGCTGGAGATCGTTCCGGTGGACAAGAGCTGGGGCCCGAATTTCATCACCTTCGGCCTGCAGCTGTCCGACGATTTCGCCGGCCGCAACGGCTACCAGCTGGTGGCCGAAAGCACCCTGACCGGCCTGAACAGCTTCGGCGGCGAGTGGCGCAACCGGCTGAGCCTGGGCGAGCTGACCGGCCTGCGTACCGAGCTGTATCAGCCCTGGGGCTCGATCGGCCAGTATTTCACCCTGCCCTTCGCGGAGTACCTGGCGACCAACCAGCCGCTGCAACTGCTGGCGGGCGCGGATTCCGAATACCGCATCGAACGTTTCCAGACCGGTGTCGAATTCGGCTACAACCCGCGTGCCGATCTGCAGCTGTCGCTGGCCGGCGTGCGCGGCCGCGACCACGCGCGGCTGCGGATCGGCGACCCGTTGCTGCTGCCCAGGCGGCGCGAGGCCGACTTCACGGCGCTGGTGCTGGGCCTGACGCGCGACACGCTCGATGAGGCCGAGTTTCCCGCGCGCGGCGGGCGCGTGGAACTGGAATTCTCCGCCTACGGCCGGGCACTCGGCGGTGACAGCCGCGGCGAAGTCGCGACGCTCAGTTGGGACGAGGCGCTGTCGCACGGCCGGCATCGCGGTTTGTTCGGCCTGCGCCTGCACACCACTTGGGACGACCCCAACCTGCTGCAGACCACCGGCTTCCTCGGTGGCTTCACCAACCTGTCCGGCTTCGCCGAGCGCGAACTGTTCGGCGAGCACAGCCTGCTGGCACGCGCCGTGTACTACCGCCGCCTCGACGACACCAGCCGCCTGTTCACCGTGCCGGTGTACCTCGGCGGCAGCCTCGAAGGTGGCAATGTGTGGGAGAAACGGCGCGACGTGTCGCTGGGTGACCTGATCGGCGCCGGCAGCCTGTTCCTGGGGGTGGATACGATCTTCGGCCCGGTGTTCTTCGGCTATGGCCTGGCCGACACCGGCGATAGCGCCTGGTATCTGAACTTCGGCTCGCTGCTGCGGCCGCGCCTGTGACCTGGCCATGCCGCAAGCTGCGACAGTTGCGTTATGCTGCCGGAAACGGCACCGGAGGACGCAGGGAGTCGCTCATGACCGCCATCAGCACCAAGACCGTCCGCGACTATATGACCACGCGGCTGCTGACCTTCACCCCGGACACCGAGATCATGGCAGCGATGCGACAGCTGGTCACGCGCGGGCACTCTGGCGCGCCAGTGGTGGACGAGGACGGCCATGTCGTCGGCATGCTCTCGGAAAAGGACTGCCTCAAGGTCGCGGTACTGGCCAATTACGAAGGCGTGTCGCCCGGACTGGTGCGCGACTACATGTCGCCGTCGGTGGTCTCGGTCACGCCGGACACCAGCCTGCTGGAGGTCGCCAGCCGCTTCGTGGATGCGCCGTTCAAACGTTTTGCGGTGGTGGTGGACGGCAAGCTGGTCGGCCAGATCTCGCGCTCCGACGTATTGCGCGCGATCGATGAGCTGAGCTGACGGGCGCAACCCACCCCCCGGCGAAGTCCGACGTCCAGCGTCGCGAATCAAGACCCTGGGTTCCGGATCGCGACTCCTGCGCGGTCTTGTCCGGAATGACGAATCCCGAACGGTGCTGCGACGAGGTACGCGCAAAAGGCCGCAGCCAGGGAGGTCAGGTAGGGATACGGCAGTTCGAACAGGTGCTGCCCGCCGACGTAAACCGCGATGCCGGCGACCAGCGCGGCGATGGCGGAGGCCGCACTGCCGATGCGCCTGCCCCACAGCGCGAACAGCATGCACACCAGCACGCCGGCCGAGCCCAGGCTCGAGGCCTCCTCGACCAGCGCATACACGCCCTCGCTGGTCAGCGCCAGGACATAGGCGACCAGTCCGAACACCACCACCGCGGCGCGGTCGAAGCGCAGCCTGTGGCGCTCGTCCATGCGCGGCATCAGCGGGATGACCAGGTTGTGCGCGGTCAGCGCACCGGCCACCAGCAGCGCGCTGTTGACCGTGGACAGGATCGCCGACACCAACGCACCCACGAACACGATGTACAGCACGGTGCCCAGATTCTGCTGGGCCACGTGCATCAACACCTGCTCGGGATGCTCCAGGGCACCGACCAACTGCGGACCGACCAGGCCGATGCCGACCGGAATCAGACCCACGGCCAGATACAGAAAACTCGCGCCGACGGTAGCGCGACTGGCTATCGTCGGCGAGCGGGCCGAGATGATGCGCGAGATCATCTCCTGTGCGGCCACCGTGCCCAGCACCGGGATGGCCCAGGCCTCCAGCGTGGCCAGCCAGGGCTGCCCGGCCGGCACCAGCCGGGTCGCTTCGCCGGACAGTGCGCCGAGTTTCTCCCAGCCCCCGCCGGCGACCAGCACGATCGCGCCCAGTGCCACCAGGCCGACGATCAGCACCACGCCCTGCAGCAGGTCGCTGAGCGCGTCGGCCAGCATACCGCCCAGCGTGGTGTAGATCACGACCACCGCGGTGGCAACGGTGATGGCGACGTTGACCTCGAGGTCGGACGAGGCCGTGAGCACCTGGCCGAAGGCGCGGATCTGCGCCGCCGCCCACAACAGCGAGGTCGGCACCATCAGGATCGCGGCCAGGCGCTCGACGCCGACGCCGTAGCGCTCGCGGAACAGGTCGGCCAGGGTAGTAAGCTTGCGCCGCCACAGCGGCGCGGCGAAGAACAGCCCCGCCACCAGGATGCCCAGCGCATAACCGAAGGGATCGGTCGTGACCGCCGCCAGCCCGCCGGCATAGGCCTCGCCGGCCGAGCCGACGCAGGTCTCGGCGCCGAACCAGGTGGCGAACACCGTGAACAGTGTCAGGCCGGGACCCAGATTGCGCCCGGCCAGCAGATAGTCCTGCTCGGTCTTGATCCCACGCGAAGCCCAGTAGCCGATCGCCAGCTGCAGCAGTACGTAAACCAGGATGCAAACGACCAGCAGATTCACCGTGCAGCCCCCCAGACTGTGGCGCGAGTTTGGTGTGCCGACCGGGGCGCGTCAACGGGCCGGCCCCCTGTCCTGCCCAGTCATTGACAGTACCCGACCAAGCGTTTAAGAAGGTAGGTCGTATCCCACATTGCCGTTCCGAATCAGCCCGGCCGCGCGCCTGGCGCCCGAAGGGGCCGAGGAGAGCCCATGAGCACACCCGCACAAGTCCTGCCGATGGAGAATGCGCGCGAGAATGCGCCGGAGAGCGAAATCCAGCGCATTTTCCGCCATCAGCGCGCCTTCGCGCCGAGCCTGCGGACCACCACCGCGGCCGAGCGCATCGCCAAGATCCGCAAGCTTCGCGACCTGGTGCAGGCGCATGCGCAGCAGATCCACCTCGCCGCCGCCGCCGATTACGGCAAGCCGCAGGCGGAAGTGGACCTGGCCGAGATCATGCCGATCGTGGCCGAGGCCAACCACACGATGGCCAACCTGAAGAGATGGATGAAGCCGCGCCGCGTGCCGACCATCCGCTCCATGCTCGGCACCAGCAGCTGGATCAAATCCGAGCCCCGCGGCGTGTGCCTGATCATCGCGCCCTGGAACTACCCGGTGAACCTAGCCTTCGTGCCCCTGATCTCGGCCATTGCGGCCGGCAACACCGCCATCATCAAGCCCTCGGAGCTGGCGCCGCACCTGTCTGCGGTAATCGCCAAGATCGTGCGCGAGAATTTCGACGCACGCGAGGTCGCGGTGTTCGAAGGCGATGCCACGGTCGCCACCGAGCTGCTGGCGCAGCCCTTCGACCACATCTTTTTCACCGGCAGCCCGCAGCTCGGCAAGATCGTCATGGCAGCGGCTGCCAAACACCTGGCCAGCGTCACGTTGGAGCTGGGCGGCAAGTCACCCACCCTCATCGATGCCAGCGCCGACCTCAAGATGGCCGCGCGCAGCGTGCTGTGGGCCAAGTTCACCAACGCCGGCCAGACCTGCATCGCGCCGGACTACGTGTATGTGCACAACGACGTCAAGGACGCCTTCCTGGCCGAGTGCAAGGCCGGCATCGAGGAGGTCTACGGCACCGACGCGCAGCAGCAGATGCGCAGCCCCGACTACTGCCGCATCGTCAACGCGCGCCACTACGCGCGTGTCAGCGGCCTGCTCGAGGATGCGATCCGGCGCGGCGCTCAGGTCGTGGTGGGCGGCGCCACCCGCGCCGAGGACCGCTTCATCGCGCCGACCGTCCTCAGCAACGTGCCGCGCGACGCCGGCGTGATGCAGGAAGAAATCTTCGGGCCGCTGCTGCCGGTGCTCGGCTACAGCGACCTCGATCAGGCCATCGCCGACATCAACCGCGGCGAGAAGCCGCTGGCGCTGTACGTGTACGCGCGCAACGACAAGGTGGTCGATCGGGTACTCAACAACACTACCGCCGGCGGTACCTGCATCAACGGCGCCGTGGTGCACTTCCTGCAGCACCATCTGCCCTTCGGCGGTGTCAACAACAGCGGTATCGGCGCTTACCACGGCGTGCACGGCTTCCGCGCGTTCTCGCACGAGCGTGCCGTAGTCAAGGTCCACTACGCCAGCATCCGCATGTTCTACCCGCCCTACACCGACCAGGTGAAGCGGATGATCAAGCTGGCGATGAAGTGGTTCATCTAACCCCAGGTGGAAGGCCGAAAGAGGGCGGGCCATGGGCCCGCCCTTTTTCTTTGATCTTGCTCGCTATGGGCAGGCCCGCGGATGCGGGCCTATACCTGCCCGAGGGGCATGATCAGGCCACGCGTGCGGCCTGCGACGGCGCCGCCCCGCGCGACTCGCCGGCCAGGTACTCCTTGCTGAAGTCGTCGGTCAGGATCGCCTCGTAGCGCAGCCGGTCGAAGGCCTCGATCTGGCGCGCCTCCTCGGCGCTGATCACCCGGTTCGCCACGCAGTACTGGATCTGCTCGGCGAAGCTCAGACCGGCGACACCCTTGTTCGCCACCTTCTGGAAACGGTTGTAGGCATCCTCCACCGCCAGCAGCGCCTTGAAGGCCGCCACCATGCGCCCGGTGACGTCGTTCTCGCCCGGACCGATGTAGGCATATTGCTGCAGGCGGTCGCGCAGGGCAGTCGGCTGCATCATCTGCTCGGCCAGCCGCGAGCCCAGCCGGTCGGAGGGCCGGCGGTAAGGCTGGCCGAGCGGGAACACGATCAGGCGCATGCCCCAGCCGACCACGCGCACCGGGAAGTTGGCAAAGAACTCGTCGAAGGCGCGGCCGATCTCGGCCAGCGCATGGTCCAGCGCCCAGCGCGCGTGGTCGAGGTCCTCCGGCGTCCTGCCTTCGTCGTAGTAGTACTTGAGTACCGCCGAGCCGAGATACAGCTGGCTCAGCACGTCGCCCAGGCGCGCGGACAACAGTTCCTTGCGCTTGAGCTCGCCGCCGAGCACGCCCATGGTCACGTTCGACACGAAATACAGCGCCGAACTCATGCGCGTGAACTGCCGGTAGTAGTACGCCATCGGCCCGCCGACCGGCGACCCCGCCAGCCTGGCACCGGTCAGACCGAGCGTGAGCGTGCGGATCTTGTGATGGATCACCGAGCCGACGTGGCTGAGGAAATGCCGGTCGAAGGCGGCCAGATCGTTGGTGCGCGCGGCCTCCATCTCCGGGAACACGTGCGGGTGGCAGCGGATCGCGCCCTGGCCGAAGATCATCAGGCTGCGCGTGAGGATGTTGGCGCCCTCCACCGTGATCGCCACCGGCACCGCCTGGTAGCCGCCGGCCAGATAGTTGCGCGGTCCCATCATCACGCCGCGGCCGCCGTGGATGTCCATGGCGTCGATCATGACCTTCCGCATCATCTCGGTCATGTGGTACTTCGCGATCGCGGTGGTGACCGACGGGCCCTTGTGCTCGGTCTTCACGCAGTGGTCCACCGCGCTGGCGGTGAGCGAGCGCGCGGCCTCCAGCGTGTAGGTTAGGCCGGCGATGCGCGCCATCGCCTCCTGGACGCCCTCGAACTTGCCGATCGGCATTTTGAACTGGCGGCGCAGACGCGCGTAGATGCCGGTCATGCCATAGGCGCCGTAGCCGGCGGCGGTGGACAGCGCCGGCAGCGAGATGCCGCGGCCCGCCGACAGACACTCGACCAGCATGCGCCAGCCCTTGCCGGCCATCTTCTTGCCGCCGATGATCCAGTCGATCGGCACGAAGACGTCCTTGCCCTCGACCGTACCGTTCATGAACACCGTGCCCGGGTAATGCCGGCGGCCGATCTTGACACCTGGATGATCGGCCGGGATCAGCGCGCAGGTGATGCCGTAGTCGCTCTTGTCGCCATCGCCCAGCAGGTGCTCGGGGTCGTACAGGCGGAAGGCCAGGCCGATGACCGTCGCCACCGGCGCCAGCGTGATGTAGCGCTTGCTGAAGTTCAGGCGCAGACCGAGGACTCTCTTGCCCTCGAACTCGCCCATGCACACGATGCCGGTGTCGGTCAGGCGCGTGGCGTCCGAGCCGGCCTCGGGGCTGGTCAGGCCGAAGCAGGGAATCTCGCGGCCTGCGGCCAGGCCTGGCAGCCAGCGTTTCTGCTGCTCTTCTGTGCCGTAGTGCACCAGCAATTCGCCCGGTCCCAGCGAGTTCGGCACCATGACGGTGACCGCGGCAGTGATCGAACGCGTGGCGATCTTGGTCACCACGCAGGACTGCGCGTAGGCGGAGAAGCCCAGACCACCGTGCGCCTTCGGAATCAGCATGGCGAAGAAACCGTTGCTGCGGATGTAGTCCCAGACCGCAGGCGGTAGATCCTTGTATTCGTGCAGGTTCTTCCATTCGTCCAGCATGGCGCACAGGGTATTGGTCGGCCCGTCGAGGAAGGCCTGTTCCTCGGCCGTCAGGCGCGTACGCTCGAACTTCAGCAGCTTGTGCCAGTCGGGCTTGCCGCGAAACATCTCGCCTTCCCACCAGACCGTGCCGGACTCCAGCGCCTCGCGCTCGGTCGAGGTCATCTCCGGCAGCACCTTCTTGAAGCCGGCGAACACCGGCCCCGTGATCAGCAGCCGGCGCAGCGGCGGCAGATTGAGCAGCAGCGCGAGCGCCACGAACACGCCACCCGTGACCTGCAGCGTCAGGGGCTCGGTCATCAGGCCGGCGGCGTAGAGGCCGCCCAGGTAGGCGCCCACGGCTAGCGTCCAGACCAGCAGCGGCGCGCCGAGATAGGCCAGCAGCCAGAAAACCGCGATGGCGGCGACGATGGCGATGCTCAATGTCGACATGGAAACCCCCTGATGAACATTCGATGGGCTGACGCTAGGCGATCTTCGCGCCACTGGCCGGTCTGTGCGCGGGCAGCAAATTCTGCGTCAGGAATTGCACATAGGCCTGGTAATCGCTGCCGGCCGGCAGCGCCCCCGGCTGGTCGCGGCGCACTTGCAAGGTGCCGAGGTACACCGAGTAGGCCATCATGGCCCACTGCGCCGCATCCCGTGCCGACAGGCCCAGCGCTCGATAGCAGTCGTTGAGGAACTGCAGGCCGCGCTCGGATGCGCGTTGCACCACCGCCTTGATGCGCGGGTCGTGTGCCGCGGCAGCCGAGAGCGCCTGATACAGGCGTGCCGCGCGCTCGCCGGCATGCACGCTGGCGAACAGCTTCTGGATGCGGACGCGCGGATCCGGCTCGCGCCGCACGGCCGCGAAGGTTTCCTCGGTCTCTTTGCGTTCCCACAGCGCCAGCGCCGCCATCAGCAGCGCCTCGCGGTTGGCGAAGTGCCAGTAGAAGCTGCCCTTGGTGACACCCAGACGGCGCGCCAGCGGCTCTACCGCCACGGCATCGATGCCGTCGCGCGCGATGGCATCCAGCGCAGCGGCGGCCCAGTCGTCGGCGGTCAGGGTCTTGCGATCTTCGGCCATGGAGTGCCCCCGTGGTCAGAGGCCACCATACGGTAGCGTACTGTGGGAAGCATAGCACAAGAATCTGTGTATGCGTGGGAACATAGGCTGCTTCTGTTAACCTGCGGCTGTTAGCACCGAAAACCATGCAAGCGCCTTTATGCCGAGACAAGAAAAACTCAGTTTATACAGGCGGATAAAGCAGTTCCTCCGGCGCAAGAAGACCCGCCTCAAGCAGGCCGGCTGGTACCCACCACCGGATCCGGTCGAAGTCCCTCCCGAGATCGAGGTGCTCGAAATGATCGGGCAGGGCCGGCGCTCCTGCACCTATCGCGCGCGCTATCGGGGCGAGCCGGTGGCGCTCAAGGTCTATCGTCGCGCATTGGTGAAACGCTACCGCTGGCGCTATGGCGTGAATCTGGCGCAGTTCGAGTACAACCGGAACCGCGCCTTCTGGGCAAACCCCGCCTTACGACCCTACACGGTCGAACCCCTGAAACTGCTGGGCGTGAACGATGGCTACTCGGCCGCCTTCGTGCAGGCCTGGGCGGAAGGCGAGACTCTGAAAGAGCGTGCCACCCGCTGCGGGCCGATTCCGGCGGAACTGCTGGCCCTGGGGTATCACCTCGTACACACGGCCCATGCCGCGGGACTTTATGACCTGGATTTCAATGCCGGCAACATCAAGCTGCGCCGCACAGCCACGGGCGAATTGCCATTGATCTACGACTTCAACCTGCTGCCCCAGCACCTGTACGCCCCCAATCCCTTCCGGTGGCTGGCACTGCGTCTCGGCTTGCGCCACCCCGGTTATCGCGACTTCGCGGCCTTGGAAGGCTGGGCCAATCTGGGACTCACGCAAAAGCAGTATCACCTGCTTTGAAAACAGCAACCGCTAGCTGCGCCACTCCAGGCCGGCGAAAAAGGAGCGGCCGTCGCCCGGCAGGAACTGGGCGCGGTCCAGGCCGCCCGCATCCTCGATCACGCCGGTCGTGGCCGCGTAGCGGCGGTCCGTCAGATTGCGGCCTTCGACGAACCAGCCCCAGCCGCTTTCCGAGCGCCGGCCCAGCTTCAGGCCCCAGACGGTGTAACCGTCGGCCTCGAAGCTGTTGCGATGGTCGATGTAATAGTCGCTCGGCGACCATTCCAGCGTCGGGCCGGCGTGCCAACCGGCCGGCGCACGGTACAGCAGCTCGGCGCGCAGCAGATGGGGCGGGATGCCGGCCAACTCGTTGTCGCCATACTGGGCATCGTCGTCGAAGCGGAAGTCGCTCCACAGGTAGGCCGAGCGCAGGTTCCAGTGCGCCGCCACGTGCCAGTCGAAGCCCAGTTCGAGGCCCTGGTGCCGGGTGCGGTCGGCGTTGAGGGTGGCCGGCGGCGCGCCGGGCGGATCGGTGAGGCTGAGCAGTTCGTCGCGCACCCAGGTCTGGTAATACGCGAGCTCGAAGGCGTAACGTGGGCGTAGCAGCCGCGTGCCGACCTCGACCGTGGTCGCGCGCTGAGCATCGTTCAACCGACCATCCGGGCGACGCAGTTCGGCAAAGCTGGGGGGCTCGAAGCTGCGGCTGAGATTGGCAAACAGCTGCGTGCCCGCGGCCGGCTCGTACAGCAGGCCCAGCCGTGGGCTGAAGCCGCGGTAGGTTTCGTCCGCGCTCTCGTCCACCCCGCCGGTGATCAACTCATCGCGCGAGTCGCGCGCGGCACGCACTGCGTGGGCGCCGACTATGCCGGTCCAGCCGGGCACGAATGCATACTGGTTCTCGGCGTACAGCTGCAGGTGGGTGGCGGTCTGGTCGAGGCGGTTGGTCGGCGCACCGAGCGCGCCACCGACGTTCGCGAAGCGCGCGTCCAGATTCTGCCCCCGCAAGGCGCGTGCGCCCACGACCAGGCGGTTGCCGTGCCGGTAAAGTGGCGCCTCCGACACGAAGCGCACATCCACGCCGTAATCCTCGCTGTCCACCTCGAGCACCTGGAAGATAGGGTGGAACAGGTCCTTGTCCGCATAGAACACGGACAGCTCCAGCGTCTCGGCCGCATTCAGCCGCCAGCGGGTCTTGTTGGCAAGCCGCCAGAGCGTGAAGTCGCGCTTCTGGTCGCCGGCGATGTTGGCCGGGTTGGCCTGGCGCGGATCGTCCTGCAGCTGTGCCTTGGTCAGACTGCCGGGCAATTCAGACTCGGTATCCACGTAGGCGAGATAGACCCGGGTTTCCAGATCCTCGCGCAGCCGCCAGCCGGCATTGCCGAACAGACGCTGGGTATCCTGCACCGCGTGTTCGCGGAACCCGTCCTGGCTGAAATGGCTGAGGCTGAGGGTGTAGTCCAGCCGGTCATCGACACCCGCCGTCGCCGCCTGGCCGCGCAGGTAGCCGAAGCTGCCGGCCTCCAGCCGCGCCAGCCAGTCCGGCGCATCGTGGCCGCTGGCGGTCACGAAGTTGATCGAGCCGCCCAGCGTGGCCGCGCCATGGCTGAGCGCGTTCGCGCCGCGATAGACCTCGATGTAGCGGGTGGCCAGCGGCTCGACTGCCTGGAAATCGCTGCCACCGTCGGCCTGGTTCAGCGGCACGCCATCCTGCAGCAGCTCGATGCCGCGCAGGTGGAAAGTGCGCTGGATGCCCGAGCCGCGGATGGACAGGCGCGCCTCTTCCGCGCCGAAGCGCGGCTGCACGAACACGCCGGGCGAGTAGCCGAGCGCATCCTGCAGGGTGCTGACGCGGCCGTCGCGATATTCCCGGTCTTCGACCAGGTCCACGCCGCCGGCGGTCTTCTCGATCTGGCGGCGCGCCTCGGCGGGCGTCGCTACGGTCAGGCTGGGCTCGCCCTCGGCGGTGACCTCAAGGCCTTCCAGCCAGACCGGGTGGTCGGCCGAGACAGGCGCTGCGGACAGCGCCAGCGCCACAGCCACAAGGGCAAGCCGGAAGCGATGATGCACCGTGGAAACTCCTTTGGAATCCGCGCGAATTCTAGGCATGGGGGTCGAAGGCCGGAATGCGGCAAAACGTCGCAGGCAATGCTGGCCGGCTAGCGCCCCTGTGCCTGAGCCGCTATTCTGGCCGCCGCCTCGCCCGCGTTCGCCCATGCATATCCGCCTCGACTTCAGCCCCGAACACAGTCTGCGCAGCCTGTGCCTGCTGCGCGGCTGCGCCATCCTCGGCCTGATCGCTGCCATTCTCGGCGGCCATTACGGCCTCGATCTGACACTACCGGTGCTGCCCATGATGGGGCTGGCACTCGGGCTATCGCTGCTGACTCTGCTGACGCTCTGGCGGCTGACGCGCGCCTGGCCGGTAACGCAACCCGAGATCGCCCTCCAGCTGGCCGTGGATACACTGGCGCTGACCGCGTTGTTTGCGCTGTCGGGTGGCCCCGGGAATCCTTTCGTGTCGTTCTATCTGGTGCCCATCGCGATCGGGGCCGTGATGCTGTCGAGAAGCTGGGCCTGGGCGGTCACGCTGCTGAGCATGCTCCTGTATGGAACCCTGATCGCCGACTTTGCGCAGCACCTGCACCATCAGCACGATACCCACGGTTTCCAGCTGCACGTACTGGGCATGTGGCTGAATTTTCTGCTCAGTGCCGTTCTGGTCACCACCTTCGTCACCACGGTGGCCGAGGCGGTGCGCCGACGCGACCGCACGCTCGCCGCGGCGCGCGAGGAGGCCTTGCGCAACGAGCAGATTCTCGCGGTCGGCACGCTGGCAGCCGGCGCGGCGCATGAGTTGAGCACACCGCTCTCGACCATGGCCATTACCATTGCCGAACTGCGTGCACAATATGCGCAGCATCCTCAGCTGCAGGCCGAGCTGGATCTGCTGCGCGGTCAGATCGAGATCTGCCGCAGCCAGCTGGAGGTTCTGCTCGCGGTGGCAGGCCGCGAGCGGGCCGCCAGCGGCACCCCTGCCGTCTCCGCAGAAAACTTTCTGCGAATCGCCGCGGACCGTTGCCGCCTCATGCGTCCCGAACTGAAACTCCAGATCGATGCCGACCCGACACTGGCCAGTCTGCACTTGCACCAGGACCCGGCACTGACACAGTCCGTTCTGGCGGCGCTCAACAACGCTGCTGACGCCAGTCTGGCGGCCGGAACCCCCTACGTCGAACTGCGCGCCACCACAAAGGATGAACAGCTCATCATCGAAATCGGAGATCGCGGTGCAGGGCTGCGGCCGGAGCAGCGCGCGCTCGCCGGCCGCGGCGTATTCACGACCAAGCCAGACGGACATGGCCTCGGCCTGGTCCTGTCGCATGCGACGCTGGAACGGCTCGGCGGCGAGATGCGTCTGGAACCCCGCCCCGGCGGCGGCACACTGGCGCGTATCGGCGTGCCTCTGCAAGCGCTGCGGGCCGTGCAGGGGAAATGCGCGTGAGCATGGTGCATTGGCTGCTGATCGACGATGACAGTGCCTTCCGCACGGCGCTGGCGCGTGCGCTCACCCGACGCGGGCACGCCGTGGCCACTGCCGGTGACGTCAGGTCGGCGCTGGCGCTGGCCGAGCAGCACCCGTTGCGGCAGGTCGTGCTCGATCTCAAGCTGGGCAGCGAATCCGGGCTCGAGCTGATCCAACCGCTGCTGCAGCGTCATCCCGGGCTGCAGATCGTGGTCCTGACCGGCTACGCCAGTATCTCCACCGCGGTCGAAGCGATCCGGCGCGGTGCCTGTAATTACCTGTGCAAGCCGGTGGATACCGACGCGGTACTCGCGGCCTTCCAGACGGCCGCGCCGCTTGCTTCGTCGCCGGCTGCAGCCGAACCGTCGCGCATGAGTCTGCGCCGGCTGCAATGGGAGCATATCCAGCAGGTGTTGAGCGAGCACGATGGCAATATATCGGCCGCGGCGCGTGCCCTGGGCCTGCATCGCCGTACCCTGCAACGGCGGCTGGCCAAGCGCCCGGTGAGAAACTAGGGAAGCCCAGATTCATTCGTCATCCCGGCGAAGGCCGGGGTCCAGAGCCTTGAAAGTCGCTGGATTCCGGCTTGCGGCGGAATGACGAAGGAAATCGATCATAGGTTCCCTAGCTCAGCGCGTCACACGATCCGGAAGCGGATCACGCCGATCAGCTGTCCGGCGGTCGTGATCACTTCGATGCGCCATTCGCCGCGCGGATCCTGCGGAAAGTTCAGTTTGTGGCTCCAGGCGCGGTAACCCTCGCTGCGGCCGCCGGCGATGGTCAGGGGTATGCGATCCACCACCACGCCGTCGTGGCGCCAGACATGCACGATCTCCTCGCGCAGCCCGCGCGGTGCGCGGATGGCACTGAAGGCGTACAGCCCGCGCCCGGCCAAATCCGGGGCGGCCACTTCTCGCAGCGGGAAACCGGGTAGACGGTCGCCTTCATCGAGCTGCTGGGTCACCGCGCCGTAGGTGACCCAGAGCGTGGCCGGCGGCACCCAGTAGCGCAGCATCCAGGCACCGCAGGCCAGCGCGCCCGCCAGCGCCGCCAGCAGCAGCCAGCGCCAGGCCTCGTGCGCGCCGATCACGCGCGCCAGGCTGGGCAACGCCAGTACGCCGGCTGCGGCCGAAGCCAGGGCCATGCTCTGCGCCGTCGTCAGATGCCAGATCAGGGGCAGTGCCGTGAGCATGGCGACGAACACGGCCAGCGCATGAAATGCCAGATAGCTACCGCGCCGAGCCGCGATGCCACCGAAGTAGAGCGGGTCCACCATGGACACCAGAGCAGCGACGATCAAGCCGCCGGTGAACAGGGCCTGGCCGGTACTCCAAGTCGTGGTGGCCAGGAAGAACGGCAGGGTAAAAAAGAAGGTTTCCTGATGGATGGCCTGTGTCGCGAAGCGCGACAGGAACTGGGTCAGGCCGCCGTGCCGCTCGAAATAGCGGCCGAACATGCCTTCGGCCAGCATCCACAGCCAGCTGAGCAGCAGCAAGACCCCGATCCAGCGCGCGAGATTATCGGCCCGCTGGATCAGCACGAAGCTCGCCAGCCCCGTGCCGAAGCTGGCCGCAGCCAGCCACCAGCGGTAGCGCTCGAGCCAGGTCAGCAGCCGGCCGAGCGCCGACGGCGGCGCCGGCTCGGCAGGACTGGCCGCCGCGGGCTCGACCATCAGCGGGTCCGGCGGACCAGGAGGAAACGAAAGATGTCGCGCACCAGCGCACCGAAGCCGCGCGCCAGCTTGCCGACTGGACCGTGTTGCAGGCGGCCACGTTCGATCTCGGTGAGCAGCTCGGGGGCGACGCGGTGCTTGAGCTTGATGATGGCATCGCGGTCGGCCTGGCATAGCAGCGGGAACATCCAGCCCAGCGGATGCCACCAGGGCCGCAGAAAAGCGCAGGAGACGAAATCGACCAGGTACGGTTGCCCGGCAGCATCCACCAGGATATTGCCGGAGCGGCGCATGTCGCAGTGCGCAACCCCGCGTGCATGGATGCGGTCCACCAGCTGGCGCAGGCGCTCGAAGAATTCCGGCCGCGCCGTCTGCGGCTGCTTGCGTGCGGGCACCACGTCACGCAGATGCTCCATCAGGAAGGCACGCGGGCCCAGTTTGCGGATCAGCCGCGGCACGCCGCTCGTGCCCTCCAGCCGCGCCAGCGCGCGGGTCTCCCGCCACACCAGGAGCGGCCCGATCAGGACGGCGAACAGCCGGTCGCAGCGGCTGTAGTCCTTGAGCACTGCCTCGCCGCCGTCGTAGCGCACGACCAGTACGGCTGGGCGCGAGCCGGCACCCTCGACATAGCGGTGCAGCACCGACTGGTGCAGGGCCTCGGGGCTGAGCGGTTCCGCTGGGGGCATCGCGTTCAGGTAAGGTCGGGCACGATCATCGCATGGCGCATTCTACCGCAGACCCTGCTTCGCCTTTGCCGCAGACTGGCCTACACTCAGTCCTATCAGGGATTGCAACACAGGAGACCGAACATGCCTGAAACCATGCATCTGACCCGCGCCGCCCTGCTGCTCCTGCTGTGCGCGGGGTTGGCGGCCTGCGGCAGCCAGACCAGTGCGGAAGCCACCGACGAAACCGCCCTGAGCGAGGAAGCAGCGGC
>DATLYR010000015.1 GCA_035574475.1 Nevskiales bacterium
CGCCCCCGCCTATGCGCAGTACCTGGTGGACAAGTGGTTCTGGCGCAGCTGGCTGTTCTTCGCGGTGATCACCGGCTTCCACATGGACTACCTGACGCCGCTGGCCAGCCGCACGCAATCCTTCAAGGAATTCATGGGCGAATGGATCCTGGAGCAGTTCCAGCGCAGTCTCGACGAGTTCGGCCTGCAGCGGCCGTGGTACTGGGATACCTTCCTGAAGGCGCTCGACCACTACCATCACATGGTGTATGCCAGCGCCTACAGCTACCGCGCCACCACCTGGTTCAATTTCGCCCTGCCCGGCCCGCGCGAGCGGGCCTGGCTGCGCAGCCATTACCCCGACAGCTGGGATCAGTACGACCCGATCTGGGAGCGGCTCACGCAACGCTGGGTGGAGAGCGGGCCCGGCGTCGAGTGGTACGCGCACGGGGTCACGCCGGTCACCTTCTGCGACCTGTGCCAGCTGGTGCTGTGCGGCGGCACGCCCGCGCACAACACCGCGCGCATCCATGTGCACGAGGGCCGCAAGTATGTCTTCTGCTCCGAGCCCTGCGAATGGATCTTCAGGCAGGCGCCGGAACGCTACGCCGGACACAAGGACGTGGTGAAGCGCATCCTCAGCGGCGAGGCGCCCGCCAACCTGCTCGAACTGCTGCGCAATTACTTCGGGCTGGACCAGGACGTCTGGGGCAAGGACATGGCGGGTGGCCGCTACCCCTGGATGGTGGACCGGGAGGCATGATGCTGGTGCCGCTCTACGGCTTCCTCAAGGGCGACAGCATCGGTCTGGTGCTGCTGGTGCAGGACCATGACACCGTGGCCGACGTCGCCGCCTGCCTGCAGGAGGCCGCTGCCTGCCGCGTGGCGCCCAAGCCGGTGGCGCATGTATTCCGCGACGGCCGCCGCCTCGACCCGGAACTGACCGTCACGCAGGCCGGCCTGCAGGCGCTCGACCGCGTGGACGTGATCACCGAGGACGCGCCGCCATGAGCTATCGCAAGGCCATGCCGCTGGCGGAGCTGTGGGACGGCGAGATGCAGGCCTGCCGCATCGAAGGCCAGCCGGTGCTGCTGCTCAAGCTCGACGGCCGGGTTTGCGCCTATGCCGATCGCTGCGCGCACCAGGGCGTGCCGCTGAGCGAAGGCGAGCTGGCGGACGGCGTGCTGACCTGCCGTGCGCATCACTGGCAGTACGATGCGTCCAGCGGCCACGGCATCAATCCGGCCGCTGCCCGCCTGCAGGTCTACCCGGTCCGGATCGAGGACGGCGCAATCCTGGTCGAGGTGGACGCGACATGAGCGATGCCCGCCTGGACCGCGTCGGGCCGGTGCTGGAGCACGGCGAAATCGCGCGCGCCATCATCGCCGCGATCCGCGAATCCAATGCGGAGGTCGAGGTGCTGGACCGCGGCGCCTACCTGCGCGTGCTGGTGCCCGGGCGCTGCGTGATGCCGCGCGCCGCGGTCGAGCAATCGCTGGGGCGACCGTTCGTGATGCCGGGCGACCTCGAAGCGGTGATGCCCTCGTTCAAGGGCAATCTCTCCCTCGGCGACGACGAGGCGGTGTGGGAATACCGGCGCCGCGCATGAAAGGGCAGAAGACCTACTGGCACCTGATGTCGCTCGGGCGCAAGCCGACCGAATACGACATCGTCACCAGCCGCCTGCTCTACCACCCGCAGCGCGGCTTCGAGGTGAACGTGCCGGTCGCACAGTGGTACGAACGCTACCAGAAGGACTCGATCCTCCAGTGCCGCGACTGGGAAAGCTTCGCCGACCCCCGGCGCACGACCTACAGCAGCTACACCACGCTGCAGAGCCAGAAGGAGATCTTCGTCGGGCGCCTGCTGCGCTCGATCGAGCAGAACGGGCACGACCGGCACCTCGACGCGACCTGGGTCGCGCGGCTGCTGGCCCATCTCTGCGTCCTGCTCCACCCCTTCCACGGTCTGCAGATGCAGGCGGCCTACATCGCGCAGATGGCGCCCTCCGGCCGCATCGCGATTGCCGCGATGTTCCAGGCCGCGGATGAAATCCGCCGCATCGAGCGCATCGCCTTCCGTATCCGCCAGCTGCAGCGGGCCCGGCCCGAGTTCGCCGCTCGCAGCGGGCGGCAGGACTGGGAACAGGCTGCGCACTGGCAGCCGCTGCGCGAGGTGATCGAGCGCGGGCTGGTGACCTGGGACTGGGGTGCGGCCCTGGTCATGCTGGATTTCGTGCTCAAGCCGGCTCTCGACGGTTTCCTCATGCTGGATCTGGGGCGCCACGCACAGGCGCAGGGGGACGATCCCCTGCAGCGCCTGTTCCTGTCACTGAACGAGGATTGCGAGTGGCATCGGCAGTGGAGCCAGGCGTTGCTGGCCAGCGCGCTGCGTGACCGGCCGGAACAGCGCAGCGCGCTGGAGACGGTGCTTGAACAGTGGCTGCCGCCGGTGGCCGCGGCCATCGCCACGCTGGCGGAGCACATGGAGATGACGACCGAGCCGTCCGAAAACCGTGTGCATGAAAACTGGCGGCAGATGCTGGCGCAAGCGAAGGCTCAGGAATCACGCACGGCCGTATGCTGACCGGCTAATTCGCCGGCACGGTCCGGCTGGCGGCCCACGCGCGCAGCTCGGCCACCTTTTCTGCCATCACCACCGACAGCGGCCGCGTGCGCCGGACTTCCCCGAGGACATGCGACGCCGCGAGCGGCTGGCCGGCCCCCTGGGCCTCGTACAACGCGGCAACGATCGCCTGCTCGATCTCGGCGCCGGAGAAACCCTCCGCCGCCTGCGCCAGCTGCGCCAGATCGAAGGCCGCCGGGTCCAGTTGCCGGCGCCTGAAGTGGATGCGGAAGATCTCCTGCCGGGTTTCGCCATCCGGCAGGTCCACGAAGAAGATCTCGTCGAAGCGACCCTTGCGCAGCAGCTCCGGCGGCAGCCGTGAGATGTCGTTGGCGGTCGCGGCCAGAAAGATGCGCGCCTTGCGCTCGGTCATCCAGGTGAGCAGCGTACCCAGCACGCGCCGCGACACGCCGCCGTCGCTGCCGCCATCATCCGGCGCCAGGCCCTTCTCGATCTCGTCGATCCACAGCACGCAGGGCGCCATGGCCTCGGCCTGCTTGAGGCTCTCGCGCAGGTTACGCTCGGTCTCGCCGTGGTACTTGTTGTACAGCGTGGCAAAGTCCAGCCGCAGCAGCGGCAGGCCCCAGCTGCCGGCAATGGATTTGGCGGCCAGGCTCTTGCCCGCGCCCTGCACGCCCAGCAGCAGGATGCCCTTGGGCGCATCCAGGCCCTGGCCGGCCTGCGCGCCGGCAAAGGCGCTGCGGCGCAGCGCCAGCCAGCGCTTGAGGTTTTTCTGCCCGCCGACATCCGCGAAGCTGCCGGTATCCAGCTCCAGTTCCAGCAGACCGCTGCTGCCCAGGGCTTCGTGCTTGAGCTTCAGCACCCGGGCGATGTCGGCGTGGCTCAGCAACCCGTCGTCGCGGATCGCCTGCCGGATCAGCCGGCGCGCATCGTCCAGGCTCATACCGACCAGGTGCTGCACCAGGGTGTTGGCCGTCTGCGGATCGCCCTTGAGCTTGCTGCCGCCCTGCTGCCAGAGCTGCACCTCCTCGGCGAGAATCTTGCGCACCTGCCCGGCATCGGGCATCGAGAGCGTGAAGCTCGCGCTCATGCGCTTAAGGTCGGGCGGCAGTTCGATCCGGTGCCCGACCAGCACCAGCGTCTTGGCGATGCGATGGTAACCGAGTGCGATCTCCTTGATGAGGCGCAGGTTGACCGCGTCCTGCAGGAAGGGGTCGGGATCCATCAGCACGTACAACCCCAGGCTCGGGCTGGACTCGATATTGCGCAGCGCCGCGGCCAGTTCCCGGGTTTCGTACACCGCGTTCTCGCTCACCAGGAAGCGCTTCAGGCCCTGGGTCACGCTCCAGGTCCACAGCGGCCACTGCTCGAGATTGGCGATGCGCTCCAGCAGGGCCTGCACGCGCGGTTCCTCGTGCGTCTCGATCGTCACGATCGGGAAGCGCGACTTCAGGATCAGCGTCAGGTCGTGCAGGTCGTTCATGACGTTTTCCTGGTCGTCCCCCGGTCAAAATACTGCAGCTACGCCGGCAGGAACAGCACATCGAACAGCGCGATGCCGATGATGGTGGCCGAGATGGTGCCACCGTCACGTTGAGCGTGAAATCGGACAGGGCCAGTACCGCGAAACCGCTGACCCGCACCGCCGTGGTTAGGAACAGCCCCGCGCCGACGGCCGGGGCCGCCTCCCCCTCGACCTGCTCCGAGATCGATCAGATTTCGAAGCGGTCGAGCATCATCACCTTGTTCCAGGCCGCCACGAAGTCCTTGACGAAGCGTTCCTTCGAATCCGCGGAGGCATAGAACTCGGCGATGGCGCGCAGCTCCGAGTTGGAGCCGAAGATCAGGTCCACCGGCGTGGCGGTCCACTTCACCGCGCCGCTCGCGCGATCCTTGCCTTCATAAATGCCCGGCTGGCCGTCGGCCTTCTGCCAGACCGTGGACATATCCACCAGGTTGACGAAGAAGTCGTTGGTCAGGCTTCCCGGTTTGTCGGTGAACACACCGTGCGGGCTCCCGCCATGGTTGGCATTGAGCACCCGCAGACCGCCGACCAACACCGTCATTTCCGGTACGGTCAGGTCCAGGAAGGCGGCGCGCTCGACCAGGGCCTCGGCCGGTGGGGTCGGATGGCCGGGCTTCAGGTAGTTGCGGAAACCGTCGGCCTCCGGCTCCAGCACCGCGAAGGACTCCACGTCCGTCATGTCCTGGGTAGCGTCGGTGCGACCGGGTACGAAGGGTACCGTGATCTTGTGGCCCGCGTTGGCCGCGGCCTTCTCGATCGCCGCGGCGCCGCCGAGCACGATCAGATCGGCCAGCGACACTTTCTTGCCACTGGCATTGAACTTCTGCTGGATGGATTCCAGCTGCGCCAGCACCTTGGCCAGTTCCTGCGGGTCGTTGACCGCCCAGTCCTTCTGCGGCGCGAGCCGGATGCGCGCGCCGTTGGCGCCGCCGCGCATGTCGGTCTTGCGGAAAGTGGCCGCGGAGGCCCAGGCGGTGCGCACCAGCTCGGGAATGGTCAGGCCGGAGTTCAGGATCTGGGCCTTCAGCTGAGCAATCTCCGCCGCGCCGATCAGCTTGTGGTCCACCGGCGGCACGGGGTCCTGCCACAGGAACTGCTCCTTCGGGACCCAGGGACCCCGATAGCGCGATGTCGGCCCCATGTCGCGGTGGATCAACTTGAACCAGGCCCTGGCGAAGGCCACCTCGAATTCCTTCGGGTTATCGAGCCAGCGCTGGGTGATTTCGCGGTACTTCGGGTCCTCACGCAAGGCCAGGTCGGTGGTCAGCATCATCGGCGCATGGCGCTTGTTGGGATCATGCGCATCCGGCACCAGGTTGGCGCCCTTGCCTTCCTTGGGCCTCCACTGCTTGGCGCCGCCGGGGCCTTCGATCAGCTCCCATTCGAAGCCATAGAGATTCTGCAGGAAATTGTGGCTGAACTGCGCCGGCGTCACCGTCCACGCGCCCTCCAGGCCGCTGGTCACGGCGTCGGCACCCTTGCCGGTGCCACACTTGTTCTTCCAGCCCAGGCCTTGCTCTTCCAGTGGGGCGGCTTCCGGGTCCGGGCCGACACAGTCGCCCGGCTTGTGGGCACCGTGTGCCTTGCCGAAAGTATGGCCGCCCACGATCAGTGCGGCGGTTTCTTCGTCGTTCATGCCCATGCGCCCGAAGGTCTGGCGGATGTCATGCGCGGCCGCGATCGGGTCCGGCTTGCCGTCGGGGCCTTCCGGGTTCACGTAGATCAGGCCCATCTGGGTGGCGCCGAAAGGTTTGTCCAGTATGCGCTCGCCGCTATGCCGCTGGCTGCCCAGCCATTCGCCTTCCGGCCCCCAGTTCACTTCCTCGGGAATCCATTCATCGGCGCGGCCAAACGCAAACCCCAGGGTGGTGAAGCCCATGTCCTGCATCGCGACATCGCCGGCGAGGACCATCAGATCGGCCCAGGAGACGGCGTTGCCATACTTGAGTTTGATCGGCTGCAACAAGCGGCGCGCCTTGTCCAGGCTGGCGTTGTCCGGCCAGGCGTTGAGCGGCGCGAAGCGCTGCATGCCGCCGTCGGCACCGCCGCGGCCGTCGATCGTGCGGTAGGTGCCGGCAGCATGCCAGGACATGCGGATGAAGAACGGACCGTAGTGGCCGAAATCCGCCGGCCACCAGTCCTGCGAATCTCGCATCAGCGCCTTGAGATCTTTCTTCAGCGCCTCCGCATCGAGCGTGGCGACGGCCTTGGCGTAATCGAAACCCGGTCCCATGGGATCGGCCGAGGACGACGCGTCGCGCAAAGGGCTCAGGTCCAGGCGATTGGGCCACCAGTAGTCGTTGTCCGGGACACCACGGGCCAGGGCCGTGCGCGAGGGCTTGTCTGGTTCCTGCGCGGGTTTTGTTTCCGGCGGCGTGGATTTGCTGCAGGCGACAAGCGCGGCGCACAGGGCAATGACGAAGATATTCCTTTTCATCGGGGCCTCTCCTCGGGTTGGATACCGGATGCACCCCGGATTAAAGACCCGCTTCAGGAATATATCCAATTTTTTATTTCTCTCATGGCCATTAACTTTATCTATCGGGCCAGGTCCGCATGCGGCCCGCGTCCACGACCCGGTCACTGAGGCCGCGCAGGCTGTTCCTGGAAAGCGGCGTGCTTTGCCTGCCGTACCAGCACGTTGCGCCACTCCCACTCGGTTTGCGCGGGCACGGATTCCAGGTAGCGCACTTCGCCCGACAGCTGCACGGCCACGACCTGCCCGCCGCGGAACAACAGGCGGTTGCCGGGCAGCGCCGGCAGTTTCTCTCCCGGCAGCAGGATGCCGAGCAGGTTGAGCGGGTCGGCGGCGGAGATGGATACGAGCGCGGGCTCGGCCTCTTCCTTTGCGCGCAGCAGTCCGACGGCCTCCGGGAGCGCGAACTGCTCGCCGGAGAACCCGCTCACGAAACGTCCGCCGCGAATCTCACC